>NZ_CP083911.1:2760000-2762500 GCF_020162115.1 Tepidimonas taiwanensis
ATCCTGTCTGAAGATGGGGGGACCATCCTCCAAGGCTAAATACTCATCATCGACCGATAGTGAACCAGTACCGTGAGGGAAAGGCGAAAAAGAACCCCGGGAGGGGAGTGAAATAGAACCTGAAACCGCATGCTTACAAAAAGTCGGAGCCTCTTTAAGGGGTGACGGCGTACCTTTTGTATAATGGGTCAGCGACTTACATTCAGTGGCAAGCTTAACCGAGTAGGGAAGGCGCAGGGAAACCGAGTCCGAACAGGGCGATTTCAGTCGCTGGGTGTAGACCCGAAACCAGGTGATCTATCCATGGCCAGGCTGAAGGTGCCGTAACAGGTACTGGAGGGCCGAACCCACTGCTGTTGCAAAAGCAGGGGATGAGCTGTGGATAGGGGTGAAAGGCTAAACAAACCTGGAAATAGCTGGTTCTCTCCGAAAACTATTTAGGTAGTGCCTCGTGTGGTCACCTTCGGGGGTAGAGCACTGTTTTGGCTAGGGGGTCATGGCGACTTACCAAACCAAGGCAAACTCCGAATACCGAAGAGTGTGAGCACGGGAGACAGTGCACCGGGTGCTAACGTCCGGACACGAGAGGGAAACAACCCAGACCGCCAGCTAAGGTCCCTAAAACCGGCTAAGTGGGAAACGAAGTGGGAAGGCTAAAACAGTCAGGATGTTGGCTTAGAAGCAGCCATCATTTAAAGAAAGCGTAATAGCTCACTGATCGAGTCGTCCTGCGCGGAAGATGTAACGGGGCTCAAGCCGGTTACCGAAGCTGCGGATGCATGAGCGATCATGCATGGTAGGAGAGCGTTCCGTAGGCCTGTGAAGGTGGCTTGTGAAGGCTGCTGGAGGTATCGGAAGTGCGAATGCTGACATGAGTAGCGTTAAAGCGGGTGAAAAGCCCGCTCGCCGTAAGCGCAAGGTTTCCTACGCAACGTTCATCGGCGTAGGGTGAGTCGGCCCCTAAGGCGAGGCAGAGATGCGTAGCTGATGGGAAGCAGGTCAACATTCCTGCACCGGCTGCAAGTGCGATGTGGGGACGGATCAAGCTAGGTCATCCGGCGGTTGGAAGTGCCGGTTTAGGCAGAAGTAGGCGACACGTAGGCAAATCCGCGTGTCACATACCGAGGCTGTCGATCGAGCGAGCTTGCTCGCGAAGTGACCGAATGGGGTCCCAGGAAAAGCCACTAAGCTTCAGCTTGCAGTCGACCGTACCGCAAACCGACACTGGTGCGCGAGATGAGTATTCTCAGGCGCTTGAGAGAACTCGGGAGAAGGAACTCGGCAAATTGACACCGTAACTTCGGGATAAGGTGTGCCCTAGTAGCGTGTAGAGAACATCGAAGCGCGAATGGGTTGCAAAAAAAATAGGTGGCTGCGACTGTTTACTAAAAACACAGCACTCTGCAAACACGAAAGTGGACGTATAGGGTGTGACGCCTGCCCGGTGCCGGAAGATTAAGTGATGGGGTGCAAGCTCTTGATCGAAGTCCCGGTAAACGGCGGCCGTAACTATAACGGTCCTAAGGTAGCGAAATTCCTTGTCGGGTAAGTTCCGACCTGCACGAATGGCGTAACGATGGCCACACTGTCTCCTCCCGAGACTCAGCGAAGTTGAAATGTTTGTGATGATGCAATCTCCCCGCGGAAAGACGGAAAGACCCCATGAACCTTTACTGCAGCTTTGTATTGGACTTTGAACGGGCCTGTGTAGGATAGGTGGGAGGCTGTGAAGCGGTGCCGCCAGGTGCCGTGGAGCCGACGTTGAAATACCACCCTGGTGCGTTTGAGGTTCTAACCTGGGCCCCTGAATCGGGGTTGGGGACAGTGCATGGTGGGCAGTTTGACTGGGGCGGTCTCCTCCCAAAGCGTAACGGAGGAGCACGAAGGTACGCTAGGCACGGTCGGACATCGTGCTGGTAGTGCATAGGCATAAGCGTGCTTGACTGCGAGACTGACAAGTCGAGCAGGTGCGAAAGCAGGTCTAAGTGATCCGGTGGTTCTGTATGGAAGGGCCATCGCTCAACGGATAAAAGGTACTCTGGGGATAACAGGCTGATACCGCCCAAGAGTTCATATCGACGGCGGTGTTTGGCACCTCGATGTCGGCTCATCTCATCCTGGGGCTGTAGCCGGTCCCAAGGGTATGGCTGTTCGCCATTTAAAGAGGTACGTGAGCTGGGTTTAAAACGTCGTGAGACAGTTTGGTCCCTATCTTCCGTGGGCGCTGCAGATTTGAGGGAGCCTGCTCCTAGTACGAGAGGACCGGAGTGGACGCACCTCTGGTGTACCGGTTGTCACGCCAGTGGCATCGCCGGGTAGCTATGTGCGGAAGAGATAACCGCTGAAAGCATCTAAGCGGGAAACTCGTCCCAAGATGAGATCTGCCTGGGGGCTCGACCCCCCTGAAGGGTCGTCGTAGACCACGACGTTGATAGGCTGGGTGTGGAAGGCGAGCAATCGCTTGAGCTAACCAGTACTAATGGCCCGTGAGGCTTGACCC
>NZ_CP083911.1:2767500-2915587 GCF_020162115.1 Tepidimonas taiwanensis
CCGGTAAACGGCGGCCGTAACTATAACGGTCCTAAGGTAGCGAAATTCCTTGTCGGGTAAGTTCCGACCTGCACGAATGGCGTAACGATGGCCACACTGTCTCCTCCCGAGACTCAGCGAAGTTGAAATGTTTGTGATGATGCAATCTCCCCGCGGAAAGACGGAAAGACCCCATGAACCTTTACTGCAGCTTTGTATTGGACTTTGAACGGGCCTGTGTAGGATAGGTGGGAGGCTGTGAAGCGGTGCCGCCAGGTGCCGTGGAGCCGACGTTGAAATACCACCCTGGTGCGTTTGAGGTTCTAACCTGGGCCCCTGAATCGGGGTTGGGGACAGTGCATGGTGGGCAGTTTGACTGGGGCGGTCTCCTCCCAAAGCGTAACGGAGGAGCACGAAGGTACGCTAGGCACGGTCGGACATCGTGCTGGTAGTGCATAGGCATAAGCGTGCTTGACTGCGAGACTGACAAGTCGAGCAGGTGCGAAAGCAGGTCTAAGTGATCCGGTGGTTCTGTATGGAAGGGCCATCGCTCAACGGATAAAAGGTACTCTGGGGATAACAGGCTGATACCGCCCAAGAGTTCATATCGACGGCGGTGTTTGGCACCTCGATGTCGGCTCATCTCATCCTGGGGCTGTAGCCGGTCCCAAGGGTATGGCTGTTCGCCATTTAAAGAGGTACGTGAGCTGGGTTTAAAACGTCGTGAGACAGTTTGGTCCCTATCTTCCGTGGGCGCTGCAGATTTGAGGGAGCCTGCTCCTAGTACGAGAGGACCGGAGTGGACGCACCTCTGGTGTACCGGTTGTCACGCCAGTGGCATCGCCGGGTAGCTATGTGCGGAAGAGATAACCGCTGAAAGCATCTAAGCGGGAAACTCGTCCCAAGATGAGATCTGCCTGGGGGCTCGACCCCCCTGAAGGGTCGTCGTAGACCACGACGTTGATAGGCTGGGTGTGGAAGGCGAGCAATCGCTTGAGCTAACCAGTACTAATGGCCCGTGAGGCTTGACCCTATAGCTTTGTGGTGCAAAGCAACACAAGCGCACGCCACGTGGCGCTCCTCGAAGCAAAAGCCAACGAAAAGAGCGCTGTCGTGAGCACCGATGATCAGCGTCAGCAGCCGTCCGACAACTCGGGCGCGAAGCTCGATGAACGAACAAATAATGCGCCGCGCAAATCCGACGCGCGCTGACTTCGACTCTGTGAAGGTGGCCGCTGCCCCCGGGCAGCCGGCCACCCCGACCGGTTACGCCTGACGACCATAGCTGGGTGGTCCCACTCCTTCCCATCCCGAACAGGACAGTGAAACGCCCACGCGCCGATGATAGTGCGCTCCTCGCGTGTGAAAGTAGGTCATCGTCAGGCTTTATACAACCCAAGACCCCCGAGGCATCAAGCGATGTTTCGGGGGTTTTGCTTTGTGCGTACGTGGTGGAACATCCCGCCACGGCACAATCGAGGCATGACGGTACAGCATTACACGCGTGGCCAGGGCCTGGCCGTTTTGTTGGCGCAGCGCATCGTCCTGATCGACGGGGCGATGGGGACGATGATCCAGCGTTTTCGCCTGGATGAGGCGCAGTACCGGGGGGCGGGTTATCGCGGACAGGCCGTCGATCCGCGCTTCGCTTCGCATCCGGTGGACCTCAAAGGCAACAACGATTTGCTGAGCCTGACGCGGCCCGACGTGATTCAGCAGATCCATGAGGGCTACCTGGCGGCCGGGGCCGACATCATCGAGACGAATACTTTCGGGGCCACCTCGATCGCGCAGGCCGATTACGGCTTGCAGGCGTGGGCGCGGGAGATGAACGTGGCGTCGGCCCGCCTCGCGCGTGAGGCGTGTGACCGCTATGCGACGCCGCAGCGCCCGCGTTTCGTCGCGGGCGCCCTGGGCCCAACGCCGCGGACCGCGAGCATCAGCCCCGACGTCAATGATCCGGGCGCGCGCAACGTCACGTTTGACGAGCTGGAACAGGCGTACCACGAACAGGCGCTCGGCCTCATCGAGGGGGGCGCGGACGTGCTGCTGGTAGAGACGATTTTCGACACGCTCAACGCGAAGGCCGCGCTGTTTGCGATCGAGCGAGCGTTCGACGAGACGGGGGAGCGTTTGCCCGTGCTGATCAGCGGGACGGTGACGGACGCGTCGGGGCGGCTCCTGAGCGGCCAGACGGTAACGGCGTTCTGGGCCAGTGTTCGCCATGCGCGACCGCTCGCAGTGGGCTTGAATTGCGCACTGGGCGCGGCGCTGATGAAGCCCTATATCCAGGAACTGGCCCGCGTGGCGGAGGGAACGTACATCAGCTGCTACCCGAACGCGGGCCTGCCGAATCCAATGAGCGAAACAGGGTTCGACGAGACGCCCGCCGACACTGCGCGGCTGCTCCACGGTTTTGCGGCGGAAGGGCTGGTGAACATCATCGGCGGCTGCTGCGGGACGACGCCCGATCACATCGCCGCGATCGGAGTGGCCGTCGGCGGCTGCGCGCCGCGCGCGCTGCGCTGGCCGCGCGGGGCCTGATCCGGCACCGCGGCGGTGTCCGCATATACTCTGGCCCGTTGGGGGTCTGTGTCCACGTCACGGCCCCGGTGATGACCATGCGAGTGGCCGATCTGCGTCTCGACCATGCACGCGCGCTGTTGCGGCGTTCGGGGGTGGACGTGCCCGTCGCGGGCGATGTCCCAACCGCGCAGGAATTGCAGGCGATCATCGACGCGTTGTGCGAGTTGAGCGAGCGCGACGCACTCACCGGGTTGCCTAACCGCCGCGCGTTTTTGGGGCGCCTGGCGCAGGAACTCGACCGTTCCAGCCGGGCGGGCGAGACGGCATTGCTGCTGATGCTCGATATCGATCACTTCAAGTCCGTCAACGACCGCCATGGCCACTTGGCCGGTGACGCCGTTTTGCGCGCCGTTGCGCGCACGCTGCAGGAGCAGGTGCGTCCGATGGACACCGTTGCCCGCCTGGGGGGCGAGGAGTACGGGATCGTTCTGCCGAACTGCGGGCCCGGTGCCGGCGTCATGTTGGCCGAGCGGCTGCGGCAGGCCGTCGCCCAGCAGGCCATCGCCCTGCCCGACGGACGCTCGGCGCTGCACGTCACGGTCAGCATCGGCGGCGCGTATTCGCCGGCGTGGGTGCGCTCGACGGTCGAGCACTGGCTCGAGCGGGCCGACCGCCAGCTCTACGAGGCCAAACGGCAGGGCCGCAACCGGGTGATGATCGAGGCCGTGCCGGTGAGCGACGTTAGTGCCGAAGAGAAGCAGGCGCTGTTCGCGTGGAGCGATCCGGACGGCCTTATCATCGACCCCGCCGACGCGGTCTGAACGCCCGACGATGTCCGAGATCATGAACACACCCATGACCCCAGCCGCCCCCGCCGCTGCACCCGCCGGCGGCGTGTTGCTGCAGCCCAGCCGCGGCCGGGTCATCGCGATCACCAGCGGCAAGGGTGGTGTGGGCAAGACGTTTCTTTCGGCCAACCTCGCGGCGGCGCTGACGCGCCGAGGGCTCCGGGTGCTGGTGCTCGATGCCGATCTGGGGCTGGCCAACCTGGACGTCGTGCTCAACCTGTACCCGAAGCTCACGCTGCACGACGTGTTCACGGGCAAATGCGCGCTGGACGACGCCATCCTGAAAGCGCCGGGCGGCTTTTCGGTGCTGCTCGCGGGCTCCGGCATGGTGGAGTATTCGCGCCTGACGCCGGAGGTGCGCGACGATTTCCTGCGCCTCATGGAACAGGTGGTGCCGCGCTACGACGTGGTGCTGCTCGACACGGGGGCGGGGATCTCGGACGTGGTGCTGTTCACCCTGTCGCTGGCGAGTGAAATCCTGCTGGTGGCCACGCCCGAGCCGACATCGCTGACCGACGCCTACGCCACCATCAAGGTGCTGGCCACCCAACAGGGCCGCCAGCAGGTGCGGTTGGTGGTCAATCAGGCGGTGCGCCCCGGGGATGGACGCGCGATCACCGCGCAGCTGCAGGCGGTGCTCAACCGCTTCGTCGGTGCCGCGCTCGGCGGCGAGCGTTCTGCCGGCGGGGCGGCGGTGCGCCTGATCCACATGGGCGACATCCCTGTGGACAAAGCGGTGAAGGAGGCGGTCATGCGGCGGCAGTTGTTGCTGCTGCACACGCCCGGCTGTCCCGCGGCACTGGCGGTGGGGCAGATCGCCGGACGTCTCGTCGACACGGTCTTGAAAGCGATCGCATAAGACTGTGCTGCACGTGGGCTCTCCGGCCGCCACCACTGCCGCATCCCCCGCGCCGAACGACAGCCTCGCCACGCTCGAGCCGTTCGTGCCGCGCGCCGCAGCCACAGGGGGGCAAGCTGCTGGTCGTGTCGCTGCGCGGGCAGAGGAGCTCGTGGGGTAGGTGTACGTCGATGACCCGCAGGTCGGGTCCGCGGCGCTGACCGAGACCGACCGGCGCTTGTTGCGCACCTTCGAGCAGCTGATCCGCGTGGGCGCCGTTCGCCGGACCTTGTTGGCCCGCGGACGTACCCACGGCTTGATCGCCGTCAAAACGACGCTATCTATCCCGTGTCCCGGGTTGCGTGTTCGGGGCCGGGGCGGTCACAATGGCATAAATACCGTCCCGCCCTGGCGCGGGGTGCCTGACGGAGCCCACGACGATGCTGTACCGTTTCAAGTCCAAGGCCTGTGGTGACGTGGTGATGCTGGAGCCGACGGGGCGGCGCGTGCTCGAGATCCTGGGCAAGGATCCGGACGGCCCCGGCATCATCCTGCCGGAACAGATGCCGACGGCCATCGAGGCCCTGCAGGCGGCCGTCGCCGCGGAGGAGGCCGAAGCCGAGCGGCAGCGGCAGGAGGCGCAGGCGCGCGGCGAGGCGCCGCCCGTGCCGTGCGAGGAGCGTGTGCCGCTGCGCACGCGCGTGGCGCCGTTCATCGACATGCTGCGGCACAGCCTGCGCGAGCAGACCGAAGTGGTCTGGGGCGTCTGACGCCCGCGCCGCAGGGCGCTTGCGGCGGCGGCACCGCCTCGGCTTGCGTGTCCGCACGCGCGGCGGAAGGGGGCGGCCGCGTGCGGGACCGCCCGGGCCCCGCCGCGCCCGATCCGGCCGGGTCAGTCGGCGTACTGACCGGCGGCGTCCACGACCGCCTTGATCTTGGCGATTTCCTTCGCGACGAAGGCCTTGTGGCCCTCGGGCGTGGTGCGCTGGTCGTTGGCGACGATCGCGCCCAGCGCCTTTTGCTTCTGGATGAAGTCGGGGTCACGCAGGGCTGCGCGCAGCGCGTCGTTCAGGCGCTTGAGCACCGGCGCGGGCGTGCCCTTCGGGGCGTACATGCCGTGCCAGATCGTGAGGTTGAAATCCTTCAACCCCATCTCCTGCAGCGTCGGGTAGTGTTTCAGTGTTGGGTGATCGGACAGCGGCTTGGCGGTCGTGACCGCGAAGGCCTTGATGCGGCCGGCCTCGATCTGCTGCGCCGTGTTGGTGGTCTGGTCGCACATGACGTCGATGGTGCCGGCGATCAGGTCGTTCATCGCCGGTCCGGTGCCGCGGTAGGCGACCGTGGTCATCGATTTGTCGAGTTTGACCGCGTACTGCCACATCAGGCCGCACAGGTGCGACGCCGACCCGAGGCCGGCGTGGCCGAGGTTGAGCTTGCCCTGGTTGGCGCGGATGTAGTTTTCGAAGTCGCGGTAGGTGTTGGCTGGCAGTTGCGGCTTGCCCACCAGCGTCATCGGCACGTCGTTGATGATGCCCAGGTATTCGAAGTCCTCCAGCGGCTTGAACGGCAGCTTGCGGTACAGCGCCGGTGAGGCGGCCATGCCGATGTGCCACACGAGCAGCGTGTGCCCGTCGGGCGCCGCGCGCGCGACCTTGTTGGCGCCGATCGTGCCGCCCGCCCCCGCGGCGTTTTCCACCACGATGGTGGCGTTGTTGAGCTGCTTGCGCATCGATTCGGCCAACTGGCGGGCCACGGTGTCGGTTGGGCCCCCGGCGGCGAACGGCACGACGATGGTGATGGGCTTGGACGGGAACTCCTGGGCGGCCGCCGCGAAGGCGACGGTCGACAGCGTCAGGGCGAGAAGCGCTTTCATCGGGGAGGGTCTCCGGTCGGATGGATGGACACCCGGCGATGCTAGCCGCGGCGTATGCGCCGCGCCATCGGGGAAACCACACCCCCGGGGATCAGATCTCGATCTGGGCGCCCAACTCGACCACCCGGTTGGCGGGCAGGTTCAGGAAATCCGCCACCGACGCCGCATTGCGGTGCATGCCTGCGAACAGCTTTTTGCGCCAGGGCATCATGCCGCCGCCCCCCCTGGGCAGCACGATCTCGCGCGAGAGGAAATACGACGTCTCCATGTCGTCGAGCTGCACCCCGTGGCCGCGCAGCAGCTGCAAGGCCTCCGGTACGTCTGGATCGTTCTTGAAGCCGAAGTGCAGTACCACGCGCCAGCAGTCGTGGCCGAGGGGCTCGACCTCTACCCGCTTGTCGAAGCCGATCCAGGGCACCTCGTGGTGGCGCACGGAGACGAACAGATTCGTCTCGTGTAGCACCTTGTTGTGCTTGAGGTTGTGCAGCAGCGCGTTCGGGGTTACCCCGGTCTCGGCATTGAGGAACACCGCCGTGCCGGGCACGCGCACCGGCGGGCTCAGAAAGACCGAGTCGAGAAAGGGCTTGAGGTCGATGGCCTCGTCGCGCAGCCGTTCCGCGAGCAGCTGGCGCCCGCGCTGCCAGGTGGTCATCAGCGTGAACATGACGGCCCCGATGGCCAGCGGAAACCACCCGCCGTTGAACACCTTGACCGCGTTGGCGGTGAAGAACAGCGCGTCCACGACCAGAAACACGCCGGTCGCCGCCACGCACAGCAGCCAGGGATAGCGCCAGGCGTAGCGCACGACGAAGAAGGTCATCACCGTCGTGATCAGCATATTGATCGTCACCGCGATGCCGTAGGCCGAGGCCAGCGCACTGCTGGAGCCGAACAGCAGCACGGCGCCGACGATGCCGCCGTAGAGCGCCCAGTTGACCGACGGGACGTAGATCTGGCCGGTGTCGCGCACGGAGGTGTGCAGGATGCGCTGGCGCGGCAGGTAGCCGAGCTGGACCACCTGCTTGGTCACCGAGTAGGCCGCCGAGATCAGCGCCTGCGATGCGATCACGGTGGCGCAGGTGGCCAGGCCGATCAACGGCACCAGGGCCCAAGTGGGCGCCATCTCGTAGAACGGGTTGCTGACGTTCTCCGGGTGCTGCAGCAACATCGCCCCCTGCCCGAAGTAGTTCAGCAGCAAGGCCGGCATCACCAGCCCGAACCAGGCGAGCCGGATCGGCCGCTTGCCGAAGTGGCCGAGGTCGGCATAGAGCGCCTCGGCCCCGGTGACGCAGAGCACGATCGCCCCCAGCGAAACGAAGGCCAGGCCGGGGTTGTCGAGGATGAAGCGCAGCGCATGGTGCGGCAGCACCGCCTGCAGCACCGCCGGGTTGCGCACCAGGTGCATCAGACCCAGCAGCGCCAGCACCACGAACCAGACCGCGGTGATCGGTCCGAACAGCTTGCCGACGCTGGCGGTCCCGCGCTTTTGCACCGCGAACAGAGCGGTCAGCACCACGAGGGTCACCGGCACCACGAAGGGTTCGAGCCCCGGGGCCGCGACTTCCAGGCCTTCCACGGCCGACAGCACCGAGATCGCGGGGGTGATGATGGCGTCACCGAAGAAGATGGCCGTGCCGAAGATGCCCAGCACGAGCAGTCGCCGCCGCAGCCGCGGCCGATGCTCCACCGCCATCGAGGCCAGGGCGAGCATCGCCACCAGCCCCCCCTCGCCGTTGTTGTCGGCGCGCAGGATCAGCGTCACGTACTTGAGCGAGACGATGACCGTCAGCGTCCAGAACACCAGCGATAGGATGCCGAGGATGTTGTCCGGCGTAACGGACAGGTTGCCGTGCGTGAAGACTTCCTTGAGCGCATACAGCGGACTGGTGCCGATGTCACCGTACACGACGCCGATTGCGCCGAGCGTGAGCGCCGCCAGCTTCGAGCCGCCGGTCGCGGGGGAGGAAGGACGCGCCAAGGGTCGCCGGGGAGGTTGCGAGGCCTCCATTGTGCGCCTGTCCCGCCGGGCATGCAGCGGGATGTTGCGTTGCAGCAACGGCGGCGGCCCGGCGGGCCGCTCAATCGTAGACGCGCGCGTCCTCGATGACCTTGCCGTCGTTGGGTAGCGTGCCGACGGCGAGCAGTTCTACCTCGCCGTGCAGTTTGGTGACGGCGCGCAGGGATTCCTGCAGCGCGCGCTGCAGGGCTTCCGACGGGGCATCGGTCTCGACCCGCAGCGTCATGCGGTCGTCGGCCATGCGGCCGCTTACCACCAGCCGGGCGCGCCGCACTTCGGCATGGCGGCGCACGACTTCGGCCACCTGGGTCGGGTGCACGAACATCCCCTTGATCTTGGTGGTCTGGTCGGCGCGCCCGAGCCAGCCACGGATGCGCGTGTTGGTGCGCCCGGTCGGGCAGGGGCCGGGCAGCACGGCCGACAGGTCGCCGGTGCCAAAGCGGATCAGCGGATAGTCCGGGTTGAGGACGGTGACGACGACCTCGCCGACCTCGCCGTCGGGCACGGGGTCGCCGGTGCCCGGGCGCACGATTTCGAGGATCACGCCCTCGTCGACGACCAGCCCCTCGCGCGCGCTGGTCTCGTAGGCGATGAGGCCGACGTCGGCGGTGGCGTAGGCCTGGTACGCGGCGATGCCGCGCTCGGCGAGCCAATCACGCAGGCTGGGCGGAAAAGCCTCGCCGGAGACCAGCGCCTTGCGGATGGGTAGGCGTGTGCCGGCGGCTTCGGCCTTTTCGGCGAGGATGCGCAGAAAACTGGGCGTGCCGGTGTAGCCGACGGGGCGCAGGTCGGCGATCGCGGCGAGCTGCTGCTCCGTGTTGCCCACGCCGGCGGGGAAGACGGTGCAGCCGATCGCCTGCGCGCCCGCTTCCATGATCCACGCGCCGGGCGTCAGGTGATAGCTGAAGGCGTTGTGCACGAGATCGCCCGCTTCGAAGCCCGCGGCGACGAGCGCCCGGGCGCTGCGCCAATAGTCCGTGGCGTACCCTTCCGGTTCGTAGATCGGCCCGGGCGACTGAAAGACGCGCCGGGCGCCGCGCTCGCGCAAAAGCCCACGCCAGCCGATGGTGGCCAGGCCCGCGAACGGATCGCCACCGGCGGCGCGCGCGGCCTGCTGCTGCTCCATCAGGTCGTGCTTGCGCAGCACTGGGACGCGCGCCAGCGCGGCGCGCGACGTGATCGTCGCGGGATCGATGTCGGCGAGCCGCCGTGCCCAGGCAGCGCCGTGCGCGCGGGCGTGGGCGATCAGGCCGGGCAGCGCCGCAAAGAGCGCGGCTTCGCGTTCGGCGGGGGAGCGGGTTTCGAGGGTGTCGAAGTGGGCGGGCATGGCGATGCGGGGTGGCGGGTCAGATCGAACCGGAGGGGAAAATAGAAGCCGGTGCGTACCGTGTGTCAGGCGAGCCAGCGCTTGCGGCGCTTGTAGCTCTTGACGTCGCGGAAGCTCTTGCGCTCGCCGCCGCCCATGCCGAGGTAAAACTCCTTGACGTCCTCGTTGTTGCGCAGGTCCTCGGCCTTACCGTCCATCACGATGCGGCCGGACTCCATGATGTAGCCGTAGTTGGCGTAGCGCAGCGCCATGTTGGTGTTCTGCTCCGCGATCAGGAAGGAGACGCGCTCCTTCTGGTTGAGGTCCTTGACGATCTCGAACACCTCCTCGACGATCTGCGGCGCCAGGCCCATCGACGGCTCATCGAGCAGCACGACGCTGGGGTTGGCCATCAGCGCGCGGCCGATTGCGCACATCTGCTGCTCGCCGCCGGACGTGTAGGCCGCCTGGCTGTTGCGGCGCGTCTTCAGGCGCGGAAAGTAGGTGTAGACCTTCTCCAGGTTGGCGGCGATTTCGCCCTTGTCCTTGCGCGTGTAGGCGCCGGTGAGGAGGTTTTCCTCGATCGTGAGGTGCGCGAAGCAGTGCCGGCCCTCCATCACCTGCACGACGCCGCGCTTGACCAGTTCCGCGGGGGTGAGGTTGTCGATGCGTTCGCCGCGCAGCTCGATCGAGCCTTTGGTGACCTCGCCGCGTTCGCCTTTGAGGAGGTTGGAGACGGCGCGCAGCGTGGTCGTCTTGCCAGCGCCGTTGCCGCCCAGGATGGCCGCGATGTCGCCCTCGGCGAGCTGCAGCGACACGCCCTTGAGGACGAGGATGACGTGGTTGTAGATGACCTCGATGCCGTTGACGGTGAGGACGGGAGCGGGTGTCGTCATGGAAAACCTCGGTAACGTTGGACGGGGGCGCGGGCACCACGCGTCAGCACCGCACGGCGGCGCTGGCGGATGGCGGCGGCAGGGGTGGCACGGGGGCGGTCCCCGTGCCTGTCCCGTTCACCCGGCGGCCGGCGCCGGATGAACGCCCGATTGCATCAGGACTGGCAGTCCTGCGGCGTGCGGCGCTGCAGCTTCTTCTCGGCCGCGTACTTGTCGGCCGCGGCCCGCACCATCGGCTTGAGGATCTGCTCGTCGGCCTGGTACCAGTCGCTGGTGAACTGCCACTTGCTGCCGTCCCAGGTGTGGATGCGCGCCCAGGCTGCCCCCATGTGGTCTTGGCAGCTGGTGGAGATCGGCCGCATCACACCTTTGAAGCCGAGCGCGTCCAGCTTGGCCTGCGTCAGGTTGAGGTTTTCCAGGCCCCAGCGCACCTGCTCGCCGGTCATGACCTTGCCCTTGCCGAAGCGCTCCTGCGCGGCGCGCACGCCCTCGACGGCGAGCATCGCGCTGATCGCCCCGCGCACGTACAGCACCGAGCCGACTTCGTCCTTCGGTCCGGTGCCCTGGCCCTTGGCGTGGACTTTCTCCAGGATTTCCTTGACGAACGGGGCGTTGGGCTCGGCACCGTGCTGCATGGTGACGGCGTTGTAGCCCTTGGCACCCGCACCGACGTCCTTGACATCGGGCTCGGCGCCGGCCCACCAGACGCCGTACATCTTCTCGCGCGGATAACCGACAGCCTGGGCTTCCTTCAGGGCAGAAGAGTTCATCACGCCCCAGCCCCACAGCAGCAAGTAGTCCGGCCGCAATTGACGCACTTGCAGCCACGTGGATTTTTGCTCCACGCCCGGAGGCGCCACCGGCAGCAGGCTGAGCTGGAAGCCATGCATCGCCGCGCGCTCCTGCAGCAGCGGGATCGGTTCCTTGCCGAACGGGCTGTCGTGGTAGACCAACGCGATCTTTTTGCCCCTGAGTTTGTCGAAGCCCCCTTCTTTTTTGGCAATGTGCTGGATCAGCACGTCGGCCGCCACCCAGTAGGTGCCGGCCAGGGGGAAGTTCCACTTGAAAACGCCCCCGTCTTGCGACTCGCTGCGGCCGTAGCCCACCGTCATCACAGGAATCTTGTCGATGGGGGCCTTTTCGGTCAGCGCGAAGGTGATGCCGGTGGACAGCGGCTGGAACATCGTGGCGCCGCCGTGCTTGCCCTTGAGGCGCTCATAGCACTCGACCCCGCGGTCGGTGGCGTAGCCGGTTTCGCACTCCTCCCAAATGATTTTGACGCCGTTGATGCCACCGCGCGCGTTGGTGAGCTTCAGGTAGTCGACGAAGCCGTTGGCCCACGGCACGCCGTTGGGGGCGTAAGCGCCGGTGCGGTACACCAGCACCGGGAAAAACTGTTCTTTGGCCTGCGCGTGTGCGGCGGTGCCCACCAGCGCGCTGGACAGGGCGGCCGCCGCGACAGCCACGGCGAGGACGGTGGAACGTAGCTTCATGGTCTGTCTCCTTCAGGTTGGAAGCACGGGTGGGGAAAAATCGTCGGTCTCAGTGCGGGAACGGCCAGATGCGCAGCTTTTGCTTGCCGATGCTCCACAACTTGGCCAAACCGTGCGGCTCGACGATCAGGAACCACACGATCAGCGCCCCGAAGATCATGTACTCGGCATGAGATACCGCGGCGGTGGAGACGTCAATCCCGAACAACCCGCCCAGCCAGGGCAGAAACTGGTTCAGGAAGATCGGCAGGATCACGATGAACGCGGCACCGAAGAAGCTGCCCATGATCGAGCCCAGGCCGCCGATGATCACCATGAACAGCAGCTGGAACGAGCGGTCGACGGAAAAGGCCGCCGGCTCCCACGAGCCCAGATGCACAAAGCCCCACAGCGCACCGGCGACGCCGACGATGAAGGAGCTGACCGCGAAGGCCGACAGCTTGGCGTACACGGGCCGGATGCCGATCACCGCCGCGGCCACGTCCATGTCGCGGATGGCCATCCACTCGCGCCCGATCGCCGAGCGCACCAGGTTCTTGGCCAGCAGCGCGAACACCACGACGAAGGTCAGGGCCAGCAGGTATTTCTCCTGCGGCGTGTCGATCCTCCAGCCGAAGACGTTGAGGTTGGAAACCGACACCGACCCCGAGGGGTTGTAGTTGGTGAACCAGCCGATGCGCAGGAACGCCCAGTCGCAGAAGAATTGCGCCGCCAGTGTCGCGACCGCCAGATACAGACCTTTGACGCGTAGGCTCGGGATACCGAAGAACATCCCGACGAGCGTCGCGCACAGGCCGCCGATCAGCAGCGCGGCGATGAGCGGCATCCCCTCGATGCGTACGAAGACGTTGTACGCCATGTACGCGCCCACCGCCATGAACGCGCCCGATCCGAGCGAGATCTGGCCGCAGTAGCCGACCAGGATGTTGACCCCGATCGCCGCGAGCGACAGGATCAGAAACGGAATCAGGATCGCGCGAAAGAGGTACTCGTCGGCGAGCAGCGGCACCCCGATGAACGCGAAGGCAACCAGGGCGAGGATGGCCCAGCGGTCCTGCGCGATCGGAAAGATCTGCTGGTCGGCGCGGTAGCTGGTCTTGAACTGGCCGTTTTCGCGGTAGAACATGGTGTGGCCTCCCCCTCAGACGCGGTCGATGATTTTTTCGCCGAACAGTCCCTGCGGACGGAACAGCAGGAACACCAGCGCCAGCACGTAGGCGAACCAGATTTCGATGCCGCCGCCCACGTAGGGGCCGAGGTACACCTCGGACAGCTTCTCGCCGACGCCGATGATGAGGCCGCCGATGATGGCGCCCGGCACCGAGGTCAGGCCGCCGAGGATGATCACCGGCAGCGCCCGCAGTGCGACGGTGGCGAGCGAGAACTGCACCCCCAGCTTGGAACCCCAGATCATCCCGGCGACCAGCGCGACGATCCCCGCCACCGTCCAGACGATGACCCAGATGCGATTGAGCGGAATGCCGATCGACTGCGCGGCCTGGTGGTCGTCGGCCACCGCGCGCAGCGCGCGGCCGGTGGCGGTTTTTTGGAAGAAGAGCGACAGCGTGGCCACCAGCACGGCAGCGATGCCGGCGGCGATCAGGTCTTCCTGGTTGAGCAGGATGCCGCCTTCGAACGTGTCCTCGAGGATGAAGATCGGGTCCTTGGGCATGCCGATGTTGATCTGGTAGATGTCGCTGCCGAAGATCGTCTGCCCCAGGCCGTCGAGGAAGTAGGTGATGCCCAGCGTCGCCATCAGCAGCGTCGCCCCCTCCTGGTTGACCAGGTGCCGCAGCACCAGCGCCTCGATCAGCCACGCGACGAGGAACATCAACAGCGCCGCGGCGAGGAAGGCGAGCACGTTGGCCAGCAGCAGGCTCTCGAAGCCGAACCACTGCGGAAACCACTCGGCAAAGCGCGCCATCGCCAGCGCGGCGAACAGCACCATCGCGCCCTGCGCGAAGTTGAACACGCCGGAGGCCTTGAAGATCAGCACGAAGCCGAGTGCCACCAGCGAATACAGCATGCCCGTCATCAGGCCGCCGAACAGGGTTTCGAGGAAAAAGGCCATCGTCGAGGCTCCTGGGTCAGTGGCTCGTGCCGAGATAGGCGCGGATGACGTCTTCGTTGTTGCGCACCTCGTCCGGCGTGCCGTCGCCGATCTTCTTGCCGTAGTCGAGCACGACGACGCGGTCCGAGATGTCCATCACCACCCCCATGTCGTGCTCGATCAGCACGATCGTGGTGCCGAACTCGTCGTTGACGTCGAGGATGAAGCGGCACATGTCCTGCTTTTCCTCGACGTTCATGCCGGCCATCGGCTCGTCCAGCAGCAGCATCTGCGGCTCCATCGCCAGCGCGCGGCCGAGGTCCACGCGCTTTTGCAGCCCGTAGGGGAGCTGGCCAACGGGCGTCTTGCGGTAGGCCTGGATTTCGAGGAAGTCGATGATGCGCTCGACCACCTCGCGGTGCGCGATCTCCTCGCGCTCGGCCGGGCCGATGCGCAGCGCCTGCAGGAAGAGGTTGCTCTTCATGCGCAGGTTGCGCCCGGTCATGATGTTGTCGAGCACGCTCATGCCCTTGAACAGCGCCAGGTTCTGGAACGTGCGCGCGATGCCCATCTCGGCGACCTGGCGCGAGTTCATGTGCTTGAACGTCTGGCCGCGGAAGGTGATCGTGCCCTCCTGCGGGGTGTAGACGCCGTTGATGCAGTTGAGCATCGAGCTCTTGCCGGCGCCGTTGGGGCCGATGATGGCGCGGATCTCGTGCTCGCGTACGTTGAAGCTGATGTCGGTCAGCGCCTTGACGCCGCCGAAGCGCAGGCTGATGTTTTGGACGTCGAGGATGACGTCACCGATTTGCTTGTGGGCCATGGAGCGTCCTGAAAATGCGTCGGGGCGGGCTCAGGCAGCGGCCTGCACGGGGGCGTAGGTCTTGGCGTCGACGATGCGCAGCGTCGCGCTGATGAGGCCCGTGCGGCCATCCTCGAACTTCACCTGGGTCTCGATGTACTGCTCGGTCTTGCCGCCGTAGAGCGCGTCGACCAGCACCGCGTACTTCTCGCCGATGAAGCCACGGCGGACCTTGTTGGTGCGGGTGAGCTCGCCGTCGTCGGCGTCGAGTTCCTTGTGCAGGATGAGGAAGCGGTGGATCTGGCTGCCCGAGAGCATGGCGTCGCGGCTGAGGTCGGCGTTGACCTTCTCGACGCATTCCTGGATCAGTGCGTACACCTCGGGTTTGCCGGCGAGGTCGGTGTAGCCGGCGTAGGGCAGGCCGCGTCGCTCGGCCCAGTTGCCCACCGCCTCGAAGTCGATGTTGATCATCGCGCATACCTTCTCGCGCCCGTCGCCGAACGCCACCGCCTCCTTGATGTACGAGAAGAACTTGAGCTTGTTCTCGACGTACTTGGGCGCGAACATCGCGCCGTCGTGCGGGCCGCCCTTGAGGCGCCCGACGTCCTTGACGCGGTCGATGATCTTGAGGTGGCCGCTGGCGTCGATGAAGCCCGCGTCGCTCGTGTGGTACCAGCCGTCGGCGTCCAGCACCTCGGCGGTGGCCTTGGGGTTTTTGTAGTACTCCTTGAGCAGCCCCGGCGAGCGCACCAGGATTTCCCCCGCGTCGGAGAGCTTGATTTCCACCCCCTCGCATGGCACGCCGACCGTGTCGGCGCGCACCTCGTGGTCCGGCTGCAGGCAGACGAACACGGCCGTCTCGGTCGAGCCGTAGAGCTGCTTGAGGTTGATGCCGATCGAGCGGTAGAACGTGAACAGGTCGGGGCCGATCGCTTCTCCCGCGGTGTAGGCGACGCGCACGCGCGAGAAGCCCAGGTTGTTGCGCAGCGGGCCGTAGACGAGGAGGTTGCCGATCGCGTACAGCAGCCGGTCACCCAGGCCGACCGGTTTGCCGTCCATCAGCTGCGGCCCGACGCGGCGCGCGACGTCCATAAAATAGTGGAACATCTTGCGCTTGAGGGCGCCGGAGTCCTCCATACGGATCATCACGCTGGTGAGCATCCCCTCGAAGATGCGCGGCGGCGCGAAGTAGTAGGTCGGCCCGATCTCCTTGAGGTCGATCATCACCGTGTTCGACGACTCGGGGCAGTTGACCACGTAGCCGCAGCACAGCCACTGCGCGTAGCTGAAGATGTTCTGGCCAATCCACGCCGGGGGCAGGTAGGCCAGCACTTCCTCCTTCTCGGTGAGCTTGTCGAACTTCGCCCCCACCTCCGCGCGGTTGAGCAGCGTGTAGTGGGTGTGCACGACCCCCTTGGGGTTGCCGGTGGTGCCGGAGGTGAAGAACATCGCCGCGACGTCGTCGGGCTGGCCCTTGTCGACCTCTTCCTGGAAAAAGTCCGGGTGTTCCTGGCAGAAGACGGCGCCGGCGGCCTCGATCTCCTTCAGGCCCGCGAGCCCCGGCGCGTCATAGTTGCGCAGCCCCCGCGGGTCGTCGAACAGGATGTGCTCGAGCTGCGGGCACTGCGTCCGGATCTCGAGCATCTTGTCCACCTGCTCCTGGTCCTCCACCACCGCGAAGCGCACCTCCGCGTTGTTGATGGGGAAGACGCATTCGGCCGCCACCGCGTCCTGGTACAGCGGCACCGGGATGGCGCCGAGCGACTGCGTGGCGAGCATCGTCGCGTACAGGCTCGGGCGATTGGCGCCGATGACCACCAGGTGCTCGCCGCGGCGCAGGCCGAGTTGGTGCAGCCCGGCGGCGAGGTGGCGAACGCGGTCGAGCATCTGGCGCCAGCTGGTCGTCTGCCAGATGCCGTATTCCTTCTCGCGCATCGCCGGGGCGTCGGGGCGGGCGCTCGCGTGCTGGATCAGCAGGCGGGGAAAGGTGGTGCGCATGGGGTCTCCTCTGCTGCGGCGGGCCGTGCGGACATGGCCCTGGCCACGTCTTGGGTGCCACTGTACGGCGAGATTTGACGCCTTTCTGTCCATCCGTTGACAATTCCCGCTGGGATTTTTCCTAATCGGGTTTTCCCTCATCGGGCGATCGCGCGAGGCTGCGACCATTGGTGCTTGCCCCTTGCTCGATGAGTCGCGTGTGGAGGTGATCCGGATGTCTGTGGTCAACCGGCTGCGTCAACGTGCCCGCCCGCTGACCGAGGAAGAACTGGCCAGCATTCCATGGTTGGCGCGCCTCGAGGAAGAGGCACGTGCACGCGCGCAGCGCGCCCTCATGGTCAGCGAGGCCGAGCCCGGGGACTACATCTGCCGCGTCGGGCGCCCGGTGACATACTGGTTCGGGTTGATCGACGGGCTGCTCAAAATGAGCAACGACGACAGCCAGGGGCCGATCATGACCTTCACGGGGGTGGCCCCGGGCGGCTGGTTCGGCGAGGGCACGGCGCTCAAGCGCGAGGCTTACCGCTACAACATCCAGGCGCTGCGCCGCAGCCGCGTCGCGGGGCTGCCGGTGGAGACGTTTCACTGGCTGCTGGATCACTCGATCGCCTTCAACCGCTCCGTGATGAACCAGCTCAACGAGCGCCTGGGCCAGTTCATCGCGGCGCGCGAGATCGACCGCATCGCCGACCCGGACGTGCGCGTCGCGCGCAGCCTGGCGAATCTGTTCCACCCGGGCCTGTTCCCGGGCGTCGGGGAGGTGTTGCGCATCACGCAGCAGGAGCTGGCGTATCTGGTGGGGTTGTCGCGCCAGCGCGTCAACCGGGCGCTGGCGCGCTGGGAGCAGGCGGGTGCGATCCGCGTCGAGTACGGGGGCTTGCGCGTGCTGGATCTCGCAACCCTGCGCGGGGCGGGGCGCGACCGGCTATGACGGACGCGGCGGTCCTCGCGCCGCCGTGCGCGTGCCATTGTGCGCACCGGGCGGGGGCGGGGGCGGATCACCGCGGCCGGGGCGTCGTGCCGGCGTGGGGCGCGCGGGCGTATCCCCGTGTCCAGTGCGCAGCCAAAGGGGGCTTGAATTCGCGCGGATCGCCCCGATCTGAGCCGGTCGTGGCGCGGCGGCGCACCTTCACCCCCGGGCGAGGCCTGGCCGCCGCTGACCGTCCTGTTTCTGTCTTTGCCGATACGACCGTCCATGAGCAAACACACCCACGCTTTCCAGGCCGAGGTGGCCCGGCTGCTGCACCTGGTCACGCATTCGCTCTATTCCAACCCGGACATTTTTCTGCGCGAGCTGATCTCCAACGCGTCGGACGCGTGTGACAAGCTGCGCTTCGAGGCGCTGGCCGACGCGTCGCTGTACGAAGACGCCCCGAACCTGGAGATTCGCGTCACCTTCGACAAGGCGGCCAAGACGCTGACCATCACCGACAACGGCATCGGCATGAGCGAGGCCGAGGCCATCGAGCACCTGGGCACGATCGCCAAGAGCGGCACGCGCGACTTCCTGCAGCGCCTCTCGGGCGACCAGCAAAAGGACGCGCAGCTCATCGGCCAGTTCGGGGTGGGTTTTTACTCGGGCTTCATCGTCGCCGACCGCATCACGGTGGAGAGCCGCCGCGCCGGGCTGCCGCCGGAGCAGGGCGTGCGCTGGAGCAGCGACGGCACCGGCGCGTTCGAGACCGAGACCATCACCCGCGCGGCGCGCGGCACCAGCGTCATCCTGCACCTGCGCGACGACAAGACGGAGTACCTCAACCGCTGGAAGCTCAAGTCCATCATTGGCAAGTACTCCGACCACATCAGCCTGCCCATCCTGATGCCCAAGGAGCAATGGGACAAGGACAAAGGCGAGTATGTGCTGCTGGAAGAGTGGGAGCAGGTCAACGCTGCGAGCGCCGTGTGGACGCGGCCGAAGAAGGACATCACCGACGAGCAGTACATCGAGTTCTACAAGAACCTGGCGCACGACGACGAAGCGCCGCTCGCCTGGGCGCACCACCGCGTCGAGGGCAGCACCGAGTACACGCAGCTGCTCTACATCCCGGCCAAGGCGCCGTACGACCTGTGGAACCGCGACAAGAAGGCCGGCGTCAAGCTCTACGTCAAGCGCGTCTTCATCATGGACGACGCCGAGTCGCTGATGCCGCTGTACCTGCGCTGGGTCAAGGGCGTGGTGGATTCGGCCGACCTGCCGCTCAACGTCAGCCGCGAGCTGCTGCAGGAAAGCCGTGACGTCAAGGCCATCCGCGACGGCAACACGCGCCGCGTGCTGTCGATGCTGGAGGAGCTGGCCGCGCGCGACCGCCTGCCCGAGGGCGAGGCGTGGGAGCAGCTCTCCGACGAGGAAAAGGCCCGTGCGCAGGCCGACGCCGGTAAGTACACGCGCTTCTGGGCCGAGTTCGGGGCCGTGCTCAAAGAAGGCCTGGGCGAGGATTTCGCCAACCGCGAGCGCATCGCCAAGTTGCTGCGCTTTGCGTCGACGGTGAGCGACGCGCCCACGGTGAGCCTGGCCGACTACAAGGCGCGCATGAAACCGGGGCAGAAGGCGATCTACTACCGGACCGCCAAAACCCTGGCCGCGGCCAAGCACAGCCCGCAGCTCGAAGTCTTCCGCCGCAAGGGCATCGAAGTGCTGTTGATGACCGACCGCGTCGACGAGTGGGCGCTGTCCTTCTTGCACGAGTTCGACGGCACCCCGCTGCAGAGCGTCGCCAAGGGCGCGGTGGACCTGGGCGAGTTGCAGGACGAGGCGGAGAAGAAAGCCGCCGAAGAGGCGGCCGAGGCGTTCAAGCCGGTGCTGGAGCGCTTGCGCGCCACACTCAAGGATCGCGCGAAGGATGTGCGCGTGACCAGCCGCCTGGTCGAGTCGCCCGCGTGCCTGGTGGTGGACGATGGCGAATACTCGCTGCAGCTGGCGCGGCTGCTCAAAGCCGCGGGGCAAAAAGCGCCCGAAGTCAAGCCCATCCTCGAGGTCAACCCGGAGCACGCGCTGGTGAAAAAGCTGGCCGACGCGGGCGAGCGCTTCGACGATTACGCCCAGATCCTTTTTGACCAGGCGCTGCTGGCCGAAGGCGGCCTGCCGGAGGACCCGGCGGGCTATGTTCGCCGGGTCACCGCGTTGCTGGTGTGATCGGTCAAGCCAGTGTCAGCGTGACGTCGATGTTGCCGCGCGTCGCATTCGAATAGGGGCAGACGCGGTGCGCGGCGTCGACCAGGGCCTGGGCCTGCGAACGATCCATGCCCGGCAGGTGGATGGTCATGCGCACTGCGATGCCGTAGGCCTCGCCCATCGGGCCGAGGTCCACTTCGGCGTCCACGGCCACATCGGCTGGCAAGGGGATCTTCTGCCGTGCCGCCACTGCCTTGAGCGCGCCGATGAAGCAGGCGGAATACCCCGCGGCAAACAGCTGTTCCGGGTTGGTTCCGGTGCCAGCGGTGCCCGGGGGGCTCAGGCGCACATCGAGCCGACCATCGTCGGCGCGTGAGGTGCCGTCGCGGCCTCCCGTGGTGTGTACGCGCGCGGTGTAGAGCACTTTGTCCAGAGCGGGCATATGCGGTCCTTTCAGGGTTGTGCGGCCGCTGCTGCGGCCGGTTGGGAAAACGAGGGCGGAGGGCTGGCCAGCAGGCGCTGCCGCAGGTCCTGAAGCTCGCGGGTCAATCCTGTCACCTCTTCGAGCGAGCAGCCGGTGGCGGCCAGCAGGCAGCCGGGGATGGCACGGGCGCGCGCTTGCAGGGCGCGTCCTGGTGCCGTCAGACGGATGCGCACGCGCCGCTCGTCAGCGGCATCGCGCACGCGTTGCACGTGCCCGGCCGCTGCCAGCCGTTTCAGCAGCGGGGTGAGCGTCCCCGAGTCCAACCCCAGCCGCTCTCCCAGCGCCGAGACGGTCACATCATCGCGCTCCCACAGCGCCAGCAGCACGAGGTATTGCGGGTAGGTCAGTCCCAGCTCGGCCAGCAGCGGCTGGTACAGCCGTGTCATGGCCAGGGAGGTCGCGTACAGGGCAAAGCACAGCTGATGGTCCAGCCGTAGAGTATCCGGTAGCGCTGTGGTATCGGCGGGGGGCACGGGTCTGGCGCTTCGCATACGCAAAATATTACCGCACAATTAAATTGCGCGCAATCAATGTGGCGCGGCCAATCCGCAAGAGCTAACGGGGAACTATGATTTGTCGGGGGGCGGCACCGTGGGTTGGCTCCCACTTGGGGCTGCGCGTGCGGCTGCCAGTGGCCCCTTCGCACACGGAGGTCAGTGACGATGGAGATCTGGCTGGGTTTGTGGGAGCGGTACTGGTCCTGGCCGATGTTGCAGGTCAACGGATTGATTCTGGCGAACCTGCTCGGAGCCTTGGCGTTGGGGCTGGTCGTCGGGTACGAGCGCACGTATCGCGGGCGCGCGGCGGGTATGCGCACGTATGGCATCGTGTGCATGGCCTCGGCGGCATTGACCGTCTTTGCTGGCTATCCGCAGGCCTGGTGGGGTCAAGCGCAAGCCTGCCCCTTGTTCGGGGCTGATCCGACCCGGGTGATCCAAGGGATCGTCACGGGCATCGGGTTTTTGGGCGCTGGCGTCATCATGCGCGATGGTTTGACCATCAGCGGGCTGACGACGGCGGCGTCCATCTGGGCGACTTCGGCCATTGGCGTGCTGGTGGGGGTGGGGCTGTACGGCGCGGCGATCGTAGCCACTGGGATGACCGCGGTGTTGATGTTGTGGGGGGCGCGTTGGGAGGGATATCTGCCTGCCCGCGCCACACTCGCCGTGACGGTGACCTCGGGCGACGAAGTTCCACTCGCCGAGGAGGCGATGTTCGCCGTACTCAAGGAGCTGGGCTTTTCCGTGGTCGAGGGGTCGTTGCGCATCCAGTCGCTGCCGGCGGCGACGCGATGGTATTTCGTGGCGGAGGCCGACCGCGCGCGAGCTGGGGCGGTGCTGCCCGAGGTCGCACGGCGGCTGCGCGCGTGTGTGGGTGTGCAGGGAGTCGAAATTGCGCACGCCCGCAACTGAACCGATGGGCACTCAGGGCAGGGAGCCTGCCCACTCAATGATTTTGCGGTGTTCCGCCGGCAGCAGCGTGTAGTGTATCCCCTCGCCGGCGAGGGTGTTGCGCAACTCGTGGTCGATCTGGCGGGCACGGTTTTCATCTTGCAGTCGGCCCGCCTGTATGTAGGGTTTCTCGGGGTCGCGCTGGGCAAAGATATTGATGTTGTCGAACTGCCGGTACCACTCCAGAATCTGCCGCCGGGTTTTTTCGATATCGCAAATGTTATCTGCGTAATGCGCGTTGTAGTAGAGCAGCTGCGGCAGGCCGCCCTCGGTGACCAAGTAGTGCACTTGGCCATCCAAGGTCTGCAGCAGCCGGTGTTGCTGCAGCGCAATCGCATATTGGTTGCGCAAGGCGTCCCAGTCCTCTTGCCAAACGAGCATTTTGGCCACGTCAGGGATGTGCTCCACGGTGCGCTGCATCAGGTGCAGTTTGAGGACGATGGCGGAGGAAAAAAGCGACTTGTCGCAGCCCGGGCCGCCGATGATATTGATGACCTTTGTCGGGTAGCGCCGCAGCCGGCTCCCCGGGGGTTTGGGCGTGACGTAACCGACGATGGTGCCCATGGCGTGCCCTCCTGACCAGATGTGTGGCACAACGGGGCGGTCGTGATGGGCGACGGGCTGCGCCGCGGTCGCCGGCCCCATAACGGGCATGTTAACACCGTCGCCCACCGTTGTGTTTGTCTTATATGATGCCGCGCCATGCGTCGCCGTCGACACCCCTTTGCCGACGAACCGCCTGCGCCGCCCGAGGTGCTGGCCGAACTGCAGCCGGGCCAGTCCGTCGAGCTGCTCAAGGCGCTGCACATCCTCACGCGCGACGGGCGGCTGAACCAGGACTCGCGCCGCAAGCTCAAGCAGGTCAACCACCTGCTGCAGTTCATCGAGCCGCTGCTGCACGAGGCGCTGGAGGCGCGCGGTGACGTGACGCTGGTCGACCACGGCGCGGGCAAGTCGTATTTGGGGTTTTTACTGTACGACCGGTTTTTTGCGTCCCGCCCCGTCGGCACGGTGTGGGGGGTGGAGGCGCGCACCGAGCTGGTCGAGCGCTCGGCGGCGCTGGCGCAGCAACTGGGCTTTGCGCGCATGCGTTTCGTCGCCGCGACGGTGCGCGAGGCGATGGCGGCGCTGCCGGCGACGGTGGATGTCGTCACCGCGCTGCACGCCTGCGACACGGCCACCGACGACGCCATCGATTTCGCCTTGCAGCGGCAGGCGCGCTCGATCGTGCTCGTGCCGTGCTGTCAGGCGGAGGTCGCCGCGGTGCTGCGCCGCCACAAGGCGCTGCAGCTGGCGCGCACGCCGCTGGCGGAGCTGTGGCGCCACCCGCTGCACACGCGTGAGTTCGGCAGCCAGGTCACCAACGTGATGCGCTGCCTGCGGCTGGAAGCGTCGGGTTACGACGTCACCGTGACCGAACTGGTGGGCTGGGAACACTCGATGAAGAACGAACTCATCCTTGCGCGCCGCACCGGCCGGCGCAAGCGCAGCGCGGCCGAGCGGCTGGCGCGCATGCTGGACGAGTTGGGCCTGGCGGAACTGCAGGCGCGTTTCGCGGTCGCACTCACATGAACGGTTGGGATGCGAACCTGGCGACCCTCACCGTCTGGCCCGCGCTGTTGTGGCTCGCATGGTGGTCGGGAGAGCGCTTGCAGCCGCGCGGCGTGCCGCGTGTGAGTGTGTATGTCGCCGTGGGGCTGGCGGGCAGCGCGGTGGGGTTTGCACCGGAGCCGGCAACGGGCGGTGCGCTGGCCCTGCTGGCGCAGTTTGCGCTGTCGCTCGTGTTGTTCGAGCTGGGTTGCCGTATCCACCTGGGGTGGTTCCGCCATAACCCCTGGGTGCTGCTGATCGGGGTGGTGCAGTCGCTGGCCATCTTCGGTGCGGTGTACTGGGCGCTGGGTGCGGTGGGGGTGGGCGCGCAATGGCGGCCGCTCGTCGCGGCGGTGGCGGTGGCGGCGTCGCCCGCCAGCCTGCTGCGGGTCACCCACGACCTGCGTGCCGCCGGGCAGGTCGCCGAGCGCGTGTTGCACCTGGCCGCGATCCAATGTGTACTGGCGGTGCTGTTGGTCAAGGGTGTGACCGGTCACTGGTATTTGAGTGCCGCGGGGGACTGGACGCAGGCGCTGCTGACCAGCGTGTACGCCGCGGGCCTGTCGGTCGCGCTGGGGGTGGCGCTGGCGGTGGTGGTCGCGGCCGTGGTGCGCGGCCCGTTCGAGGGGGCGACGGCACCGACGGTCGGCTACGCGCTGGCGCTGGTGTGGCTGACCGTGGTGGCGGATGCGCTGCGGCTGTCGCCGCTGCTGGCCGCGCTGAGCTTCGGTGTGCTGCTGCGCGAGCGCCGCGTGTTCGTCGCCAACGCGCAGCGCGATTTCGGCTCGCTCGGGTGGTTGCTGGGGGTGTTCCTGTTCGTGTATGTGGGCTCGCGCATGTCGTGGGAGGCGCTGGCGCATTCCAACGTGTGGGCCGCGGCGGCGGTGGTGCTCGCCGCCCGCGTGGCGATCCCGGTCGCGCTCAACGCGGTGCTGGCCGTGCCCAGTGGCACCACCGTACGCAAGGGAGCGCTCACCGGTGTGGCGCTGCTGCCGATGTCGGCGATGACCTTGCTGCTGCTCGAGCGCAGCATCGCGCTCGGGCTGCCGCCCGCGGCGCAGGCGCTGTGGCACTTGACGGCCGCGCTGCTGTGGCTGGAGCTGCTCGGCCCCTGGGTGACACAGTGGGCACTGGTCGCGGCGCGTGAGGCCGCCGTCGCGCGCCCGGCCACCCCGGGTTCTGCGCCTCCAGTCCCTCCCGCACCCTCGAGTGGAGGTTGAACCCGATGCCGCTGGAGCCGTTCAAGACGTCTGACGCGCTCTCGATGGGCGTGGAGCTCGAGCTGCAGATCGTCAACACCTACGACCAGGATCTGGCGAGCGGCGCCGACGATCTGCTGGCGTTGCTCAAGCGCGCGCCGTTTCCGGGCGCCGTCACGCCCGAGATGACGCAGAGCATGATCGAGGTCGCCACCGGCGTGCACACACGCCACGGCGAGTTGCTGGCGCAGCTGCGGGCGATCCGCGATACGCTCGTGTCGGCGGCCGATCGCCTGAACGTGGCGCTCGCCGGTGGCGGCACGCACCCGTTCCAGCGCTGGTTCGAGCAGCGCATCTTCGACAAACCGCGCTTTCAACAGTTGTCGGGGCTGTACGGTTATCTGGCCAAGCAGTTCACGGTGTTCGGCCAGCACGTGCACATCGGCTGCCGCTCGGCGGACGAGGCGCTGTTTCTGCTGCATGCGCTCAATCGCTACGTGCCGCACTTCATCGCGCTGTCGGCGTCGTCGCCGTTCTTTCAGGGGGTGGACACGTTGTTCGACTCGGCGCGGCTGAACGCGGTGTTCGCCTTTCCGCTCAGCGGCCGCGCGCCCTTCGTGCTGCGCTGGGACGACTTCGAGCAGGGGTACTTCCGTAAGATGGAGGCCACGGGGGTGGTGAAGTCCATGAAGGACTTTTACTGGGACATCCGCCCCAAGCCCGAATACGGCACGATCGAGCTGCGCGTGTGCGATACACCACTGACGGTGGAGCGCGCCGCGGCGCTGGCGGGCTATTTGCAGGCGCTGTGCCGCCATCTGCTCGAGGGCGGCGATCCTGCCCCCGAGGAGGACGACTACCTCGTCTACACCTACAACCGCTTCCAGGCGTGCCGCTTCGGCCTGAATGGCACTCTCGTGCACCCGCGTACGCGCGAGACACTGTCGATCCGCGAGGACATCCTGGCGACGCTGCGGCGGCTGACCCCGCACGCGCAGGCGCTGGGCAGCGAGGCCGCGCTGGCCGACATCGAGCGCGTGGCCGGTGAGGGCGGCAACCACGCGACGTATCTGCGCGGGGTGTACGCGCGCAGCGGCAGCGTCCAGGGGGTGGTGCACGCGGCGGTCGACGCGCTGCGCACGGGCGTGCTAAGCTGAGCATGCACGTATGCACGTGCGCCATGTTGGCGCACGATGCCCCCTGGAGTGCTGTCATGCCCGGATTGTTGCCCCACATCGACCCTGACGGACTGCTGGAGTTTTCGGTCGTCTACACGGACCGCGCGCTCAACCATATGTCCAAGCGCTTCCAGCGCGTCATGACCGACATCGGCGGCATCCTCAAAGAGGTGTACGGCGCGCACGCGGTCGCTCTGGTGCCCGGCAGCGGCACCTTCGGCATGGAGGCGGTGGCGCGGCAGTTCGCCGCCGACCGGCGCGTGCTGGTGCTGCGCAACGGCTGGTTCAGCTACCGGTGGACGCAGATTTTCGAGATGGGGCGCATCCCGGCCGAGGCGCCCGTGCTCAAGGCCCGGCGCGTGCACGACGGCCCGCAGGCACCGTGGGTGCCGGCGCCGCTGGACGAGGTGGTGCGCACGATCCAGACCCAGCGCCCGGCGGTGGTGTTCGCCCCGCACGTGGAGACGGCCGCCGGCATGATGTTGCCGGACGACTACCTGCGCGCGGTGGCCGACGCGGTGCACGGCGTCGATGGCCTGTTCGTGCTGGACTGCATCGCGTCCGGCGCAATGTGGGTCGATATGCGCGACAGCGGCGTGGACGTGCTGATCTCGGCACCGCAAAAGGGCTGGAGCGGCTCGCCCGCCTGTGCGATGGTGATGCTGTCCGAGCGGGCGCGCCAGGCCATCGACGGCACCACCAGCACGAGCTTCGCCTGCGACCTGAAGAAGTGGCTGCAGGTGATGGAAACCTACGAGCAGGGCGGGCACGTCTACCACACGACCATGCCCACTGATGCGCTGGCGCGGCTGCGCGACGTGATGCAGGAGACGCGCTCGCACGGCTTTGGCGTGATGCGGGCGGCACAGGCCGAATTGGGGCGGCGTGTGCGCGCGGCGTTCGAGGCGCGCGGGTTGGTAAGCGTCGCGGCGCCGGGCTATCAGGCACCGGGCGTGGTCGTCAGCTACACCGACGACCCCGACATCGCCAACGGCAAGAAGTTCGCCGCCGTCGGGTTGCAGACCGCCGCGGGCGTGCCCCTGATGTGCGACGAGCCGGCGGACTTCCGCACCTTCCGCGTGGGCCTCTTCGGCCTGGAAAAATTGCTGCACATCGAGCGCACCGTCGGCCACCTGACCCAGGCGCTGGATGCGCTGGGCCTGACGGTGCGCGAAACGGTCGCGGCCTGAGCGGCGGCGTCAGCGCGCAAAGCGCCGCCGTGTCAGCACCAGCGCCACGCCGTAGGCGCCGAGCGCGTAGCCGAGCAGCACGGCGATGTGCAGCGCTGCGTCGGGCGGCCAGCGGTCGAGGAACAGCGGCCGCACCAACTGCACCGCGTGGGTCAGCGGCAGCAGGTCACCGATTACCTGCACCCAGCCCGGCAACTGCTCGCGCGGAAAGAACACCCCGGACACGAAGGTCATCGGGGTCAACCACAGCGTGAAGTAGTACGTGAAGAAGTCGTAGCCCTTGGCGAGCGCGTTGAAGATCAGCGCCAGCGCCGCGAAGGTGATGCCGGTGAGCCCCAGCACGCCCCACGCCAGCAGCAGCTTGGGGCTGTGGCTGATGCCCAGCGCCAGCATCACCGCCAGGATCGCGGTCGCGGTGAACAGCGCCTTGAACGCCGCCCACAACATCTCGGCCAACACGATGTCGTCCAGCGTCACCGGGGTGTTGAGGATGCCGTCCCACGTCTTTTGCACGTGCATGCGCGAGAACGCCGAGTACAGCGCCTCAAACGTGGCGGCGTTCATCGCGCTCATGCAGATGCTGCCGCTGGCCAGAAACACCAGGTAGGGCACGGCCTGCGCCTCCCCGTTCGGCCACGCCACGGTGACGGCACCCACCAGCGCCCCCATGCCATAGCCGAACGCCACCAGCCAGATCAGCGGCTCGGCGATGTTGCCAACCAGACTCGGCAGCGCCAGCTTGCGCCAGACCAGCAGGTTGCGCAGCCACACGGCGGCGAAGTGACGCGACATGCGTGGTGGGTAAAAGAGGCGGCTTGCGGCCGAGCGGCCAGCAGTGGCGGTGGGAATGGACGGCATCGACATGGCGGTGCAAATCTCTCATCCGTCGTCGCGTATTTGGCGGCCGGTGAGTTTGAGGAACAGGTCTTCCAGGTTGGCTGGGCGGTGCAGCATGCGCAGCCGCGGCCGCTCACCCAGCTGCGCCAACAGCGGCCGCGCGTCGTGGGTGTACAAGAAGCACGTCTCGCCGCTGGTTTCCGTGCGGCTGACCAGCCGCTGCAGCGCGGGGTCGAGCAGGGTGTCGAGCGCGCTCATCGGGGTGCCCGCCTCGCCGTAGACTTCAATGACTTCGGGCTCCAGGTGCTGTGCGATCAGTTCGCGCGGGTGGCCCTCGGCGATCTTGCGGCCGTGGTCGATGATGACCAGCCGGTGGCACAGCCGCTCGGCTTCGTCCATGAAGTGCGTGGTCAGCAGGATGCTCTTGCCCTGCTGCAGCAGCCGCTGTAGCCGCTCCCACATCAGGTGCCGCGCCTGCGGGTCCAGCCCCGTCGTCGGCTCATCCAGCAGCAGCAGCGCCGGGTCGTTGATGAGCGCGCGGGCGAGGCTCAGGCGCCGGCGCATGCCACCGGACAGCTCGCCCGGGCGGCTGTCCGCCTTGTGCGCCAGCGCCGCGAAGTCCAGCAGCGCCGGGATGCGCGCGCGCAACGCCGCGGCAGGCAACCCGAAATAACGCCCGTACACGAGCAGGTTTTCGGTGCAGGTGAAGTCGGGATCCAGCGTGTCGAACTGCGCCACCACGCCGAGCCGCGCCTTGATCGCGCGCGCCTCGACGGGCATTTCCTGCCCAAGGATGCGGATACGGCCCGCGTCCGGCACGGTCAGGCCCAGCGCCATGCGCAGCGTCGTGGTCTTGCCCGCGCCGTTGGGCCCGAGCAGCCCGACGCACTCGCCCGGTGCGATCGAAAACGACAGGTCCTCGACCACGGGGCGGCCGTCGTAGCGCTTGGTCAGGCCTTCGACCTGGAAGAGTGGGGGGTGCATTTGCCCGATTGTGCATGGGTGCAAGCGTGCGTTGCACAAGGATATACTCTCTAAAACGTATATCTTGAGGAGATTTCGTCGTGCAAGTCGCTCGTTGGGGCAACAGCCTGGCCATCCGACTGCCCGTCGCGGTGGTTCGCGAACTGGGTTTGCGTGAGGGGGACGAGATCGAGATCGTCGCCCTCGACCGGCAGCGCTGGGGGGTGCATCCCGCGGTGACGCCGGTGGACGCGCTCAAGGCGCTGCGCCGCCTGCGCGGGCGCCTGCCGGCCGATTTCCATTTCGAGCGCGAGCAGATCCATGCGCGCGGCTGACGTCTTTCTGGATACCAACGTCGTCTTGTATCTGCTTTCCGCCGACGCCCGCAAAGCCGACGTGGCCGAGACCCTGATCCAACGGGGCGGCACGGTGTCGGTGCAGGTGCTCAATGAAGCGGCAGCCGTGGCGCGCCGCAAATTGCAGATGCCGCTGGCGGAAATCCGGGAGTGGTTGGCCGCGGTGCGCGCGTGTTGCGCGGTGGTGCCCCTCACCGTCGCCGAGCATGACGAGGCGCTGCGCCTGTGTGAACGCTACGCCCTGGCATTTTACGACGCGCTGATCGTCGCCGCGGCGTTGGCCGCCGGCGCGCAGGTGTTGTACACCGAAGACCTGCAGCCGGGCCTCGTCATCGACGGCCGGCTGCAGGTGGTCAACCCGTTCGCGGTGGACAACTGACGCTCACGACATCTTGGTGAGCGTTCCGCCGAGCCCAGCCGTTCCGTCGTTCAACTTTTCACCGTAGAACGCGACTCCGCGTGTGGCGGCTTCGCTCTATGACCCCCGATACGACGCATTGCGCCAGGCGCTGGTGCAGGCACGGCGTGCGCGAGGCGTCACGCAGGGGTTCGTCGCGTCGCGTTTGGGGGTCGGGCAACCGTTCGTCTCCAAGATGGAGCGCGGCGAGGCCTTCATCGACGTGCTGGTGTTCGTCGATTGGTGTCACTGCCTCGCGATCGACCCGGCGGCGGTGCTACGATCCGTGCCCCTACCGAATGAGCCGGGGCCGGGGTAAGCGGGGCGGCGGGAACCGCCCCCGTACTGTTGGGCTGCGGTCTGTTGCACATGCCGTTGTTTGTTTCCGAGCAAGTGGCCGTCTGGCTGCAGTATCTGTTGCCCAAGCAGGCGATGACCGCCGCCGCGGGTGCGCTGGCGCGGCGCCGGCTGGGGCCGGTGACGCGAGCTGCCATCCGGCGGTTCATCGTGCGCTACGGCGTGGACATGACCGAGGCGGCGCAGCCGGACCCGGCGGCGTACGCGACGTTCAACGACTTTTTTACGCGCGCGCTGCGGCCCGGGGCGCGTCCGCTGGCGGCGGCCGACGTGGTGTGTCCCGTCGACGGGGCGATCAGCCAGTGCGGGCCGATCGCGGGCGATCGCATCCTGCAGGCCAAGGGGCACGACTACACGGTCGCGGCGCTGCTCGGGGGGGACACGGCGCTCGCGGCGGCGTTTGCCGACGGGACGTTTGCCACGTTGTACCTGAGTCCGCGCGACTACCACCGCATCCACATGCCGTGTGCGGGGCGGCTGCGGCGCATGGTGCACGTGCCGGGCGACCTGTTTTCGGTCAACCCGTCGACGGCGCGCGGGGTGCCGGGGTTGTTTGCGCGCAACGAGCGGGTGGTGTGCCTGTTCGAGGGCGAGCGCGGCGGGCAGCGCTTTCCGTTCGTGCTGGTGCTGGTGGGGGCCACGATCGTGGGCAGCATGGCCACGGTGTGGCACGGGGTAGTCAACCCGCCGCGGCCCGGCATCGTGCGCCGCTGGGATTACGACGACCGCGACATCACGCTGGCGCAGGGGGCGGAGATGGGGCGTTTCCTGCTCGGCTCCACCGTGGTGGCGTTGTTCCCGCCGAAGACGGTGGCGCTGGCGCCGGACTGGGTGCCGGGGCGTCCGGTGCGCATGGGCGAGGCGATGGGGCGTTGGTGCTGAGATTCTCGCGCTGGGTGCCCAACATCACGCCCACAACCCGTGGCCGGGCGGGATCGATGATCGGGTGTCCCCGAGCGGACGAGGGTTGGGGGACGTTGGTGACTGGCTACTGAAACGCGACTTCGGCAAAGCTGCGCAGCTTGCGGCTGTGCAGTTGTTCGACGCCGGCGGTGCGCAGCCGCTCGATGGCGCGCAGCCCGATGCGCAGGTGCTGGTCCACCCGCTCGCGGTAGAAGCGGTCGGCCATGCCCGGCAGTTTGATGGCGCCGTGCAGCGGCTTGTCGCTCACGCACAGCAGCGTGCCATAGGGCACGCGAAAGCGAAAACCGTTGGCGGCGATGGTGGCCGACTCCATGTCCAGCGCCACCGCGCGCGACTGCGAGAAGCGCCGCTGCGGCAGGTTGTCCGGCAGCAGCTCCCAGTTGCGGTTGTCGGTGCTGGCCACCGTCCCGGTGCGCAGCACGCGCTTGAGCGCGGCGCCCTCCCATCCGGTCACGTCCGCCACCGCGCCTTCCAGTGCCTGCTGGATTTCGGCGAGCGCGGGGATCGGCACCCACAGCGGCAGTTCTTCGTCCAGCACGTGGTCCTCGCGCACGTAGGCGTGCGCCAGCACGTAGTCGCCCAGCTGCTGGCTGGTGCGCAGTCCCGCGCAGTGGCCCAGCATCAGCCACGCGTGCGGCCGCAGCACGGCGATGTGGTCGGTGGCGGTCTTGGCGTTGCTCGGACCGACGCCGATGTTGACCAGCGTGATGCCGCTGCGGTCGGCGCGCACCAGGTGGTAGGCCGGCATTTGCGGCATGCGCGGCGGCGCGCTGCCTTCGGGCCCGGCCCACGCAGGGCGGGGGTCGGCACTCAGCCCGGCGCGCCAGGTGACGACATTGCCCGGCTCGACGAAGGCGACGTATTCGCTGTCGGGCCGTGCCATTTCCGCCAGCCCCAGGCGCACGAACTCGTCGACGTAAAAGCCGTAGTTGGTGAAGAGCACGAAGTTCTGGAACCAGGCGGGCGAGGTGCCGCTGTAGTGGCGCAGGCGCTGCAGCGAATAATCGATGCGCGCGCCGCGAAACAGCGCCAGCGGCTGCGGCGCGCCGGGCGGCGGGCAGTGCGTGCCGTTGGCGATGCCGTCGTCCATCGCCGACAGGTCCGGCAGGTCGAACACCTCGCCCAGCCGGGCGCGGTGGACGGCGTCGAGCTCGCCCTCGAAGGCGGTGTCCTCGCCGAGCGCGAAGTGCACCGGGATCGGCTCGCTGCTCAGACCGATTTCGAGCGGCTCGCCGTGGTGGGCGAGCAGCAGCGTGAACTGCTCGCGCCAATAGTCGGCAAACAGATCCGGCCGCGTGAGCGTCGTCTCATACCGACCGGGGCCGGCGACGAAGCCGTAGCTCAACCGCCGCTGGTCCGTTGGCCCCAGGAGGCGCTGTCGCTGCACCTGCAGCCGCACGAACGGGTAGGTGGCGCGCACGCGCTCCACCGGGCCATCCGGGTCCAGTGGTGCGTGGATGTACGCCCGCAGGGCCTCACGCAAAAAGGCGGCGGCACCGTCGTACAGCGCGCGCACGTGGTCGACGGCGGCATCTGGGTCGGTGAAGGAACGGGGCGCAACGAATGGCGGGGTCTGCATGGGCGGGTGGTGCGGCGGCTGGGCCGTCGGGGTCATCTGTTGCGGGGTCAGGTGTTGGAATGGAGCACAAAGGTTCCGCCGCGGGTGTTGCGGTGAGCCCAGCGTCCGTCGGCGGGCACATCCGGCAACGATGGCGGTATCGCGATGCGAGCGACGGGATGGAAGGTTCGTGCGGCACCTGCGTCAACGGCCAACGGGCTCGCGCAGCGTGACGAACTCCTCGGCAATCGTCGGGTGGATGCCCAGCGTCGCGTCGAACTGCGCCTTGGTCGCGCCGCAGCGCATCGCCACCGCGAAGCCCTGCACGACCTCGCCGGCCTCCGGGCCGACGTAGTGCAGGCCGACGACGCGGTCACTCGCGTCGTCCACCACCAGTTTGACGAGCGTGCGCTCGTCGCTGCCGCTGAGCGTGTGGCGCAGCGCGCGGAATTCGCTGCGGTAGACGCGCACGCGGCCCAGCCGTTCGCGCGCCTGCGCTTCGGTCCAGCCGACGGTGCCGACGCTGGGCGAGGTGAAGACGGCGGTCGGAATGAGGTCGTAGGTCGCCTGGCGCGGCGCGGCCCCCGGCGCGGGGCCATAGAGGTGATCGACCAGCGCCATCGCTTCGGCCAGGGCCACCGGGGTGAGCTGCAGGCGGGCGGTGACGTCACCGATCGCGTAGACGCTGGGCACGTTGGTGCGGAAGTGTTCGTCCACCACGATGGCACCCAGAGCCCCCTGGGCCACGCCGACCGCCTCGAGCCCGAGCCCCTGCACATTGGGCACGCGGCCGGTGGCGTACAGAATCGCGTCCGCCACCAGCCGGTTGCCGTCCTCGAGCACCGCGTGCAGCCCATCGGCCTCGCGGTGCACCGCGACCACGCCGGTTTGCAGCCGCAGGTCCACGCCCTTTTTGCGCATCTCGGCGGCCAGGAAATGCCGCACTTCGTCGTCGAAGCCGCGCAGGATCTGCTCACCGCGGTACAGCTGCGTCACGTGCGCGCCCAGTCCGTTGAAGATCGACGCAAACTCGCACGCGATATAGCCGCCGCCGACCACGACCAGCCGTCGCGGGAAGGGGTCAATGTCGAACAACTGGTCCGACGTGATCACGTGCTCCCGCCCGTGAAAGTGCGGCACGTGCGGCGTGCCGCCGGTGGCGACGAGGATGCGCTGTGCCCGCCAGCGCTGGTGCGTCGTCGATCCGTCGGCGGTGGGGGTGGCCAGTTCGACCGTGTGCGCGTCCAGCAGCCGCGCACGGCCGTCGAGCACGGTGACCCCGCTGGCGCGCAGCAGCCGGTCGTACACGCCGTTCAGGCGCGCGATCTCGGCGGCGCGGCGCTGTTTGAGGGTGGCCCAGTCGAGCGTGGCCGCCCCGACCTGCCAGCCGTAGCCGGGGGCCTCCTCGAACGCTTCGGCGTAGTGGGCCGCGTAGTGGTAGAGCTTTTTCGGGATGCAGCCGAGGGTGACGCAGGTGCCGCCCAGCCCGGCCAGGCCCCGCGCCTCGGCCAGTGCCACGCGCACGCCGCGCTGCGCCGCCATGCGCGCCGCGCGCACGCCGCCGCTGCCGCCGCCGATGACGAAGAGATCGAAGTCGAAACCCAAACTGCTCATGGTGGGGGATCCTGCCGTTACCGTTGGTGACCGGCGTCACGTTGGGCGGCCGCTTGTCACCGTCGGGCCGCGCCGCACGCGCCGTATGATGCCAACCTCAGGAGGCCGCATCATGACGGATCATCGCACGCATCGACACGCGCCCTCGTGGGCGCGCCGGGTGGCCGCGGCGGGCTTGTGATCGAAGGGCACCGGTCGCCCGCCTAAGGCAGCGGGCAGCGCCGGCCTGATGTCCCGTAGCCCCCGCCAACGGCGGTCATCGCGGCGCCAGCACCCGCGCCAGATAACGCCCCGTGTGGCTGTCGGGGTGGGTGGCGATGTCCTCGGGCGTGCCGCAGGCCACGACGGTGCCGCCGCCGGCGCCGCCTTCGGGCCCCATGTCGATGACCCAGTCGGCGGTCTTGATGACGTCGAGGTTGTGCTCGATGACGACGATGGTGTTGCCCGCGTCGCGCAGCTGGTGCAGCACGCGCAGCAGCAATTCGATGTCGCCGAAGTGCAGGCCGGTGGTCGGTTCGTCCAGGATGTAGAGCGTGCGCCCCGTGTCGCGTTTGGCCAGCTCCTGTGCGAGCTTGACGCGTTGCGCCTCGCCGCCGGAGAGCGTCGTCGCGCTCTGTCCCAGCCGCACGTAGCCCAGTCCGACGTCCAGCAGGGTTTGCAGCTTGCGCTGCAGCGCCGGCACCGCCGAAAAGAACGCGTGCGCCTGCTCCACCGTCAGGTCCAGGATTTCGGCGATGTGCTTGCCCTTGTAGCGCACCTCCAGCGTCTCGCGGTTGTAGCGCGCGCCGCGGCAGACGTCGCACGGCACGTACACGTCCGGCAGGAAGTGCATCTCCACCTTCACCACGCCATCGCCCTGGCAGGCCTCGCAGCGCCCGCCCGGCACATTAAAGCTGAAGCGCCCGGGGCCGTAGCCGCGCTCGCGCGCCGCGGGGGTCTCGGCCATCAGCTCGCGGATGGTGGTGAACAGCCCCGTGTAGGTGGCGGGGTTGGAGCGGGGCGTGCGTCCGATCGGGCTTTGGTCGACGGCGATGACCTTGTCGAAATGCTCCAGGCCCTCGATGGCGTCGTACGGCTCGGGCTCGTCGTGGCTGCGGTAGAGGTGGCGCGCGACCGCGCGCAGCAGCGTGTCGTTGACGAGGGTGGATTTGCCCGAGCCGCTGACCCCGGTGACGCAGGTGAACAGCCCGACGGGAAAGTCCACGGTGACGTGGCGCAGGTTGCGCCCGCGCGCGCCCACGAGGCGCAGGGCCGCGGCGCCCGCGCGGGCGGGGCCGTCGGTGCGGGTGGCGTGGGTGGGATCGGCTGCGGCGCGACGCGCGGGCCACCCACCGCGCCGAGGCGGCGCATCGGCGTTCGCCGCTGCGCCGGTGGCGTCGGCTGACCGCCATGGCGTGCGCTGGCGCGGGACGGGGATACACCGTTGGCCGGAGAGGAACTGCCCCGTCAGCGACGCCGGTTCCGCCGCCACCGCGGTCCAGTGGCCCTGCGCCACCACGCGCCCGCCGTGCACGCCGGCGCCCGGCCCCAGGTCGATCAGGTGATCCGCCGCGCGCATCATGTCCTCGTCGTGTTCGACGACGATCACCGTGTTGCCCAGATCGCGCAGCCGCTGCAGCGTCGCAATCAGCCGGTCGTTGTCGCGCTGGTGCAGGCCGATGCTGGGTTCGTCCAGCACGTACATCACGCCGCTAAGGCCGGAGCCGATCTGACTGGCCAGGCGGATGCGCTGCGCCTCGCCGCCGGAGAGGGTGTCGGCGCTGCGGGCAAGCGTCAGGTACGGCAGCCCCACGTCGTTGAGGAAGCGCAGCCGCGCGCGGATTTCGCGCACGATGCGCTCGGCGATCTCAGCGCGCGCGCCGTGCAGCCGCAGCGCGTCGAAGTACGCGAGCGCCTCGGCCAGCGTCATCTGCGCGATGTCGTGCAGCGTGCGGCGCTGTGCGCCCTCGCCGATGAAGACGTGCATGGCCTCCGGCCGCAGCCGGCTGCCGTGGCAAGCGGGGCAGACGTGCGTGCTGCGGTAGCGGCCCAGCTCTTCGCGCACCGCGGGCGAGTCGGTGTCGCGCCAGCGCCGCTCGAAGTTCGGCAGGATGCCTTCGAAGGGGTGGTGTTTGGTGACGCGCCGCCCGCCATCGGCCCCGTACTGGAAGGCGATCGCTTCCGTTCCGCTGCCGTGCAGCAGCACGTGGCGCACGCGCTCCGGCAGGTCCTGCCACGGGGTCTCCGGGTCGAAGCCGTAGTGCGCCGCGAGGCTTTCGATCAGCGCGTAGTAGTGGGCATTGCGCCGATCCCACCCCTTGATCGCGCCGCCGGCCAGGCTCAGTTCCGGAAAGGCGACGACGCGCGCCGCGTCGAACTGCTCGACGTGACCGAGCCCGTCGCAGCGCGGGCAGGCCCCCTGCGGCGCGTTGAACGAGAACAGCCGTGGCTCCGGCGGGGGCTGCGTGTGGTCGCACACCGGGCAGGCGTAGCGCGTGGTGAAGGCGTGCAGCGCCCCGTCGTCCATCTGCAGCACCTGCACCCGGCCGTCGGCCAGGCGCAGCGCCGCCTCCAGACTCTCGGCCAGCCGCTGGCGCGCGTCGGGGCGCACCTTCAGGCGGTCGATGACCACCTCCCAGGGGGCACCGGGCTGCAGCAGCGCGGCGGCCTCGTCAGCGTCGGCGACGCTGCCACCGATGCGAAAGCGCACGTAGCCCTGCGCCTGCAGGTCGCGCAGCGCGGCCGCGGGGTCCGCCGCCGCCGGCTGCGGTGCCAGCACCATCAGCCGCGTGTCCGCGGGCAGCGCCAGCAGCGCGTCCACCATCTGGCTGACGGTCTGCGCCTGCAGCGGACGATCGTGCTGCGGGCAGTGCGGCACGCCCGCGCGGGCGAACAGCAGGCGCAAGTAATCGTGGATTTCGGTGACCGTCCCGACGGTGGAGCGCGGGTTGTGGCTGGTGGCCTTCTGCTCGATCGCGATCGCCGGGCTCAAGCCCTCGATCAGGTCCACGTCCGGCTTGTCCATGCGCTCCAGGAACTGCCGCGCGTACGCCGACAGGCTCTCGACGTAGCGCCGCTGCCCCTCGGCGTACAGCGTGTCGAAGGCCAGGCTCGACTTGCCCGAGCCCGACAACCCGGTGATCACGACCAGCGAGTCCTTGGGGATGTCCAGGTCGATGTTGCGCAGGTTGTGGGTGCGCGCGCCGCGGATGCGGATGCAGCGCTCGGGAGCAGGGTTCGGCGTGGCCATAGAAGCGCGTGGGGCGTCGGGCAGGGAAACCCGCCATCATAGAACGGGCGCGCGGCGCGACGCCTTTGCTACACTAGCCCCATGTCCTCCGTGCGCTGCACTTTCGACGCCCGCCTGGCTGCCGCGCTCAAGACCGGCCGCCGGGAGGCCTGGCCCTGGCGCAAGCCAACGACGCGCGCCTGATCTCCCTCGCGCGCACGCACCGCTGCCGCCGCGCAGCTCGGTTGCCGTGCCGCCCGCCCCGCCGGTCGTGCGCCACGACCGGCCCCGTTGGAAAACCGCAGGTCCGAGCGGCTCCACCGCACCGATCCGCCCGCCGGCCTGCCCCGCCAGGAGCCCGATTGCCGTGATCACCGAACTGGAATTCCGCCACCTCGCCACCCAGGGCTACAACCGCATCCCGCTCATCGTCGAGGCCTTCGCCGACCTCGAAACCCCGCTGTCGCTCTACCTCAAGCTCGCCCACGCCACGAACGGCGGGCGCAACAGCTTCCTGCTCGAGTCGGTGGTGGGCGGCGAGCGGTTCGGGCGCTACAGCTTCATCGGGCTGCCCGCGCGCACGTGGCTGCGCGCCAGCGGCTTTGGCGACGCCGCCCACACCGAGGTCGTGCGCGACGGCGCCGTCATCGAAACCATCCCCGGTAATCCGCTGGACGCCATCGCGGCGTATCAGCAGCGCTTTCGCGTGGCGCTCTCGCCGGGGCTGCCGCGGTTTTGCGGCGGGCTGGCCGGGTACTTCGGCTACGACACCGTGCGCCACATCGAGCGCAAGCTGGTCGGCTCCTGCCCGCCGGATCCGCTCGGACTGCCGGACATCCTGCTGCTGCAGACCGAGGAGCTGGCGGTCATCGACAACCTCTCGGGCAAGCTGTACCTGATCGTCTACGCCGACCCGGCGGAGCCGGAGGCGTATGCCAGTGCGCGGCGGCGCCTGCGCGAGCTGACCGAGCGGCTGCGCTACTCGGTCAGTGCCCCGGTGGAGCCGCCGGGCACGAGCGAGCCGGTGCAGCACGAGCGCACCCAGGCCGATTTCGAGGCCGCCGTCGCGCAGGCCAAGGCCCTGATCCAGCAGGGCGACTTCATGCAGATCGTCATCGGCCAGCGCGTGCACAAGCGCTTTCCGCACAGCCCGCTGAGCCTCTACCGCGCGCTGCGCTCGCTCAACCCGAGCCCCTACATGTATTACTACAACCTGGCCGGGGCGGACGCGCGCGGCAGCGACCTGCACGTGGTGGGCGCGTCGCCCGAGATCCTGGTGCGGCAGGAGCGCACCGACGCGGGCACCAAGGTCACGATCCGGCCGCTCGCGGGCACCCGCCCGCGCGGCGCGACGCCCGAGCAGGACCGCGCCGCCGAGGCCGAGCTGCTCGCCGACCCGAAGGAGCGCGCCGAGCACGTGATGCTCATCGATCTGGCGCGCAACGACATCGGCCGCATCGCGGAGGTGGGCAGCGTGCGCGTGAGCGAGGCGTTCACGGTCGAGCGCTACAGCCACGTCATGCACATCGTCAGCAACGTCGAAGGGATCCTGCGCCCGGGGCTGAGCAGCATGGACGTGCTGCGCGCGAGCTTTCCGGCCGGCACCCTCACCGGTGCGCCGAAGGTGCACGCGATGGAATGGATCGACCGGCTCGAACCCACCAAGCGCGGCATCTACGGGGGCGCGGTGGGGTACCTCAGCTACGCGGGGGACATGGACCTGGCGATCGCGATCCGCACCGGCGTCGTACACGACGGCACGCTCTACGTGCAGGCGGCCGCCGGGGTCGTGGCCGACTCGGTGCCGACGCTGGAGTGGAAGGAAACCGAGCACAAGGCGCGCGCGCTGCTGCGCGCGGCCGAGCGCGTCGAGGAGGGGCTGCAATGAGTCGCATCCGGCTGCTGATGGTGGACAACTACGACTCGTTCACCTACAACCTGGTCCAGTACTTCGGTGAACTCGGCGCGCAGGTCGAGGTGTTTCGCAACGACGAGATCACGCTGGAGGGCATTGCCGCGCGGGCACCCGACCGGCTGGTCATCTCGCCCGGGCCGTGCTCCCCGGCCGAGGCCGGCATCTCGGTGGCGGCCATCCAGCAATTCGCAGGCCGCGTGCCGATCCTGGGCGTATGCCTGGGGCACCAGAGCATCGGGGCCGCGTTTGGCGGGCGCATCGTGCGCGCGCGCGAACTGATGCACGGCAAGACCAGCGTCATCACCACGACGCAGGAGGGCGTCTTTGCCGGACTGCCGCGCCAGTTCACCGTCAACCGCTACCACTCGCTGGCCATCGAGCGCGCGACGCTGCCCGAGGCGCTGGCCATCACCGCGTGGACCGACGACGGCGAGATCATGGGCGTGCGCCACCGCGAACTCGCCGTGCAGGGCGTGCAGTTCCACCCGGAGAGCATCCTCACCGAGCACGGCCACGCGTTGCTGCGCAATTTTCTGGAACACCCCTGACCGCCGAAGGAGACCGCCCATGCCCCATACCCACAAAATCACGCCGCAGGAGGCGCTGCAGCGCGTCATCGAACACCGCGAGATCTTCCACGACGAGATGCTGCACCTGATGCGCCTGATCATGAGCGGTGAGATCTCGCCGCTGATGACGGCGGCGATCATCACCGGGCTGCGCGTCAAGAAGGAAACGATCGGTGAGATCACCGCCGCCGCGCAGGTGATGCGCGAGTTCGCCACCCGCGTGCACGTGCCGGACACGACGCACCTCGTCGACATCGTCGGCACCGGCGGCGACGGCGCGCACACGTTCAACATTTCCACCTGCGCAATGTTCGTCGCGGCGGCGGCGGGCGCGCGCGTCAGCAAGCACGGCGGGCGCAGCGTCAGCAGCAAGAGCGGCAGCGCCGATGTGCTGGAGAGCCTGGGCGTCCCCATCAACCTCACACCGGCGGCGATCGCCCGCTGCATCGACGAGGTGGGCATCGGCTTCATGTTCGCGCCGAACCACCACCCGGCGATGAAGAACGTCGCGCCGATCCGGCGCGAAATGGGCGTCAAGACCATCTTCAACATCCTCGGGCCGCTGACCAACCCGGCGGGGGCGCCGAACATCCTGATGGGGGTTTTTCACCCCGATCTGGTGGGCATCCAGGTGCGTGTGCTGCAGCGCCTCGGGGCGCGCCATGCGCTGGTCGTCTACGGGCGCGACGGCATGGACGAGGTCAGCCTCGGTGCGGCGACGATGGTCGGCGAGCTCAAGGACGGCGAAATCCTCGAGTACGACATCCACCCGGAAGACTTTGGCCTCGCGATGGCCAGCCACCGGGCGCTGCAGGTCGCCACGCCGGAGGCGTCGCGCGCCAAGCTGCTGGCGGTGCTCGACGGCGAGCCCGGTCCGGCGGCGGATATCGTCGTCTTCAACGCCGGTGTGGCGCTGTACGCGGCCGATGTCGTGCCCGACATCGGCACGGGCATCGAACGCGCGCGCGCGGCGTTGGCCAGCGGCGCGGCCAAGGCCAAGCTGGAGCAGCTCATCACGACGGCGCATCGGCTGGCGGCGGAGGCGGCGACATGAGTGACATCTTGCAGCGCATCTGCGCGACCAAGCGCGACGAAGTGGCCGCCGCACGCGCGGCGCTGCCCGACGCGGCGATGCGCGCGCGCGCCGAGGCCGCACGGCGCGACGACCCGCCGCGCGACTTTGCTGGCGCGCTGCGCACCGCGGCCGAGGCGGGGCGTCCCGCCGTCATCGCCGAGGTCAAAAAGGCAAGCCCCTCCAAAGGCGTGCTGCGCGCCGATTTCGACCCCGCGGCCATCGCCGCGAGCTACGCGCGCCACGGCGCGGCGTGCCTGTCGGTGCTCACCGACCGGCCGTATTTCCAGGGGGATCCGGCGTATCTCGCCCAGGCGCGCGACGCGGCGGGGCTGCCGGCGCTGCGCAAGGATTTTCTGGTCGACGCCTACCAGGTCTGGCAGGCGCGCGCGTGGGGGGCGGACGCCATCCTGCTGATCGCCGCCTGCCTGGACGATGCGCAGATGGCCGACTTCGAGGCGCTGGCGCACGAGCTCGGCATGGCCGTGCTGGTGGAGGTGCACGATGCGGCGGAACTCGAGCGCGCGCTGCGCCTGCGCACGCCGCTCATCGGCGTCAACAACCGCGACCTGCGCACCTTCGAGGTGTCGTTGGAGACGACGCTGCGCCTGCTGCCGCAACTGCCGCCGGACCGGCTGCTCGTGGCGGAGAGCGGCATCCTCACCCGCGACGACGTGCGCCGCCTGCGCGACGCGGGTGTGCCCGCGTTCCTCGTCGGGGAGGCGTTCATGCGCGCGCCAGATCCCGGCGCGGCGCTCGCCGACCTGTTCGCGCTGGCATGAGCGGGGCCGCCGACCTGCTGCGGGGCGCCGCCACCACGGTGCACCACCAGCCCTGCCCCGGGGCGCGCACCGGCTTCGTCTTCATCTGCCCGGGGCGCTTTGAAGCGCAGCGCGGCTACCCCTGCGCCGCGGGCACCGGGGCCAACCTCGCGCGCGTGCTCGTCGCGCTGCACGGGCTGGACCCGCAGCGTTTTCCGTCCCCGTACCGGGTGGATTACGTGATCACCAACGCCTGGCCCCAGGTGGAGTACCCCGCGCTCACCGGTCGCTCGGTGCCGACGGTGGCCGAGGTGCTGCAGTCGGAGAATCTCGCGCGGCTCGCGGCGGAGCTGGCGGGCCTGCGCACCGTGGTCGCGTGTGGCGCGCAGGCGCACGAGGCGGTGCGCGCGCTGCGCGCGAGCGGTGCGCTGGCGGCCGAGGTGGCGTACGGGCGCCACCTGAGCCAGCGCGCGATCAACACCCTGCGCGGCGCGACCGACACGCCCGGCCGCATCGCGCTGTGGGCGGCGGACGTCGCCCAACAATTTTGCGCGTCGGCCGAAAACGGCGCGGAAAACGTGGCATAATTTGGGGCTCTCGCCGGAGGGGTGCCCGAGTGGCTAAAGGGGGCAGACTGTAAATCTGTTGGCTTACGCCTACGTTGGTTCGAATCCAACCCCCTCCACCAGCGAAACCGGTCGTGTTGACCAGACAGAAGGCAAGCATCGGCCCGCGTCCACCGGCAAGCAGGGTGGGAGCAGGGAAGGTTCGCGGGAGTAGTTCAATGGTAGAACCTCAGCCTTCCAAGCTGATGACGCGGGTTCGATTCCCGTCTCCCGCTCCAGCACGGCATCGGTGACTGGTCGAGCGAACGATTGTTGTGGTCGCTGCAAAGCGGTCGCAGGCCCATGTGGCTCAGTGGTAGAGCACTCCCTTGGTAAGGGAGAGGTCGGCAGTTCGATCCTGCCCATGGGCACCACCGTTGATGTCGGGCCCCGCGTTGGGGCGTGTGAGTGAGTTCGGCAAACATCCATTCGGAGCGGTAACGATGGCAAAGGAAAAATTCGAGCGGACCAAGCCGCACGTCAACGTGGGCACGATTGGTCACGTGGACCACGGCAAGACGACGCTGACGGCGGCGATCACGACGGTGCTGGCCAGCAAGTTTGGTGGTCAGGCGAAGAAGTACGACGAAATTGACGCGGCGCCCGAAGAGAAGGCGCGCGGCATCACCATCAACACCGCGCACGTCGAATACGAAACCGCCAACCGGCACTACGCGCACGTCGACTGCCCGGGTCACGCCGACTACGTCAAGAACATGATCACCGGTGCCGCCCAGATGGACGGCGCCATCCTGGTCGTCTCCGCCGCCGACGGCCCCATGCCGCAAACCCGCGAGCACATCCTGCTCGCCCGCCAAGTGGGCGTGCCCTACATCATCGTGTTCCTCAACAAGTGCGACATGGTCGACGACGCCGAGCTGCTCGAGCTCGTCGAGATGGAAGTGCGCGAGCTGCTCTCCAAGTACGACTTCCCCGGCGACGACATCCCCATCATCAAGGGCTCGGCGCTCAAGGCGCTCGAGGGCGACAAGGGCGAGCTGGGCGAACAAGCCATCATGAAGCTCGCCGAAGCGCTCGACACCTACATCCCCACGCCCGAGCGCGCCATCGACGGTGCGTTCCTGATGCCCGTCGAAGACGTCTTCTCGATCTCCGGCCGCGGCACCGTCGTGACCGGCCGTATCGAGCGCGGCATCATCAAAGTCGGTGACGAAGTCGAAATCGTCGGCCTGCGTCCCACCGCCAAGACCACCTGCACCGGCGTGGAAATGTTCCGCAAGCTGCTCGACCAAGGCCAGGCGGGCGACAACGTCGGTATCCTGCTGCGCGGCACCAAGCGCGAAGAAGTCGAGCGCGGCCAAGTGCTGGCCAAGCCCGGCACGATCACGCCGCACACCCACTTCACCGGTGAGGTGTACGTGCTCTCCAAGGAAGAAGGTGGCCGCCACACGCCGTTCTTCAACAACTACCGGCCGCAGTTCTACTTCCGCACCACCGACGTCACGGGCGCCATCGAGCTGCCCAAGGACAAGGAGATGGTGATGCCGGGCGACAACGTGACGATCACCGTCAAGCTGATTGCCCCGATCGCGATGGAAGAGGGCCTGCGCTTTGCGATCCGCGAAGGCGGCCGCACCGTGGGCGCCGGCGTCGTCTCCAAGATCATCGAGTGATACGATAGGTACCGTCGGCCCCGCTGTGTCGGGGTCGATCGCTGCAGGGGTATAGCTCAATTGGCAGAGCGTCGGTCTCCAAAACCGAAGGTTGGGGGTTCGATTCCCTCTGCCCCTGCCAGCCGCGTATAAAGGTCGTTCCATCGACCGCTTGGTTCAAGCCCGCCCGCGTCTTCGGACCGTTGCGGGCTTGTGTTTCTGGGGCGCCGCCGCTGGGTGGTGGCGAACGATTCGGAAGGTGTGAGGACGATGGCCTCAACGGAAGTCGAAACCGTCAGCACCGGGGCGGACAAAGCCAAGCTGGCCGCCGTCGCCGTGCTCGTGCTGCTCGGTTTCGTGGGTTTTTATCTGCTCGCGGCGCACGGTGCCTGGGTGCAGTGGGCGGTGCTGCTGGTCGCCGTGGCGGCGGCCCTCGGCGTGGGCGCCACCGCGACGCCGGGGCAGCGCCTGATCGGCTTCGGACGCGACGCGGTCAAGGAAGCGAAAAAAGTCGTGTGGCCGACGCGCAAAGAGGCCATGCAGGTCACCGGCTATGTCTTTGCGTTCGTCGTCGTCATGGCGTTGTTCCTGTGGCTGACGGACAAACTGCTGGAGTGGGTGCTCTACGGCCTCATTCTGGGATGGAGGTGAAGATGAGCGAAACGAACGCAACGCCGCCGATGAGTGCCGCGCCCGCCGAGGGGATGCGCTGGTACGTCGTGCACGCCTACTCGGGGATGGAGAAGGCGGCCGAGCGCAACATCATCGAGCGCGTGCAGCGCGCGGGCATGCAGCACAAGTTCGGCCGCATCCTCGTGCCGACCGAGGAAGTGGTCGAGATCAAGAACGGCGTCAAGCGCACCACCGAGCGCAAGTTCTTCCCCGGCTACGTGCTGGTGGAAATGGTCATGGACGACGACACCTGGCACCTGGTGAAGAACACCAGCAAGGTGACCGGCTTCGTCGGCGGGGCGCGCAACCGGCCCACGCCCATCTCCGAAGAGGAGGTGCAAAAGATCATCGGCCAGATGCAGGAAGGCTCGGAAAAGCCGCGCCACAAGATCGAGTTTCAGGTCGGCGAGCTGGTGCGCGTCAAGGAAGGGCCGTTTGCGGATTTCAACGGCACGGTCGAAGAGGTCAATTACGAAAAGAACAAGCTGCGCGTGTCGGTGACGATCTTCGGGCGCGCCACACCCGTGGAGCTGGAATTCAACCAGGTCGAAAAGGCCTGAGCCAACGCCCGAGCCCGGACGAGGTGTCCGGGGTGCGGCGGTGGATGGGGCCGGGGACGGTCGCCATCGCAACGCCCCGCGTTGGACGGCGTCGCGAAAAACGGCTACAATATAAAGTTCTTCGGACCCGCGCCCGTGGCGCGGGTTTTGCGCTGTCGGCGTCGGCCCGGCGACGGTGCGCCCCGCAGGGGTGATGCAATCGGGTCTGTGGCGCGAGGAGGTGCTGTTCCGGGGTGCGTGGCACTCGGGATGGCACCGTCGGAACTCGCAGGAGTGTTTCAATGGCCAAGAAAATCGTCGGCTTCATCAAGCTGCAGGTGCCAGCGGGTAAAGCCAACCCCTCTCCCCCGATCGGTCCGGCGCTGGGTCAGCGCGGTCTGAACATCATGGAGTTCTGCAAGGCGTTCAACGCCCAGACCCAGGGCATGGAGCCCGGTCTGCCGCTGCCGGTGGTCATCACCGCCTATGCGGACAAGAGCTTCACCTTCATCATCAAGACCCCGCCGGCGACGACGCTGATCAAGAAGGCGATCAAGCTGGACAAGGGCTCGTCGAAGCCGCACGCGCAGAAGGTCGGCAAGATCACGCGTGCCCAGCTCGAGGAAATCGCCAAGACCAAGATGAAGGACATGACCGCGGCCGATCTGGACGCGGCGGTGCGCACGATCGCGGGCTCGGCGCGTTCGATGGGTGTGATCGTGGAGGGCGTGTGAGATGGCGAAGCTGACCAAGAAGCAAAAGGCCCTGCAGGGCAAGGTCGATTCGACCAAACTCTATCCGCTGCCCGAGGCGCTGGCGATCGTCAAGGAGTGCGCCACCGCCAAGTTCGATGAGTCGGTGGACGTCGCGGTGCAGCTCGGCGTCGATCCGCGCAAGTCGGATCAGGTCGTGCGTGGCGCGGTGGTGCTGCCCAACGGCACCGGCAAGACCAAGCGCGTGGCCGTCTTCGCCCAGGGCGCTAAGGCCGAGGAGGCCAAGGCCGCCGGCGCTGACGTCGTCGGCTTCGAGGATCTCGCCGCGCAGGTCAAGGCGGGCAACATCGACTTCGACGTCGTGATCGCGGCGCCGGATGCGATGCGCGTGGTCGGCACGCTGGGCCAGATCCTCGGTCCGCGCGGCTTGATGCCGAACCCCAAAGTCGGCACGGTCACCCCCGACGTCGCCACGGCGGTGAAGAACGCCAAGGCGGGTCAGGTGCAGTTCCGTGTCGACAAGGCCGGTATCGTGCACGCGACGATCGGTCGCCGCTCGTTCGACACCGACAAGCTGCAGGGCAACCTGGCCGCGCTGATCGAGGCGCTCAACAAGGCCAAGCCCGCCGCCGCCAAGGGTCAATACCTGCGCAAGGTCGCGGTGTCGTCGACCATGGGCGTGGGTGTGCGTGTCGATCCGCAGACCATCACGGTCGCGGGTTGATCGGAATCGGCGCACCGCCCGGGTGCCTGCGGGTGCCGGGGCGGTGGGCCTGTGGTGGGTCCGTCTTCTCCCCCGGGGGGTTGACGGGGCCATCCGAGACCGCTGGTGCGAACCCCGGTTCGCCTAAATGCCGGCCCACGGGCCGGCGGCCAGCGCAGATGGCGATCCCGCCGCGGAAGGAATCGGGTGCCGGGTCGAACCGGTGTGCGGTTTCCGGACAGACGGCTGATCGCTGCAACTGGTGCATGGCCTCCGTCACGGGGGTCGTGTTTTGAAGGAGTCAACCTTGAGTCTGAACCGCAGTGAGAAGCAAGCCGTCATCGACGAGGTGGCGGCACTCGCCGCCAAAGCGCAGACGCTGGTGATGGCCGAGTACCGCGGCATCACGGTGGCAGACCTCACGAAGTTGCGTGTCGAGGCCCGCAAGGCCGGGGTGTCCATCAGCGTGCTGAAGAACACCCTGGCGCGTCGCGCGGTCACGGGCACCCCCTTTGAGGTCGCCGCCGAGCAGATGACCGGTCCGCTCATCTACGGCTTCTCGGAAGACGCCGTGGCCGCCGCGAAAGTGGTGGTCGAGTTCGCCAAGACCAACGACAAGATGGTCCTGCGCGGCGGTGTCTACGCCGGCAAGTCGCTGGATGTCGACGGCGTGAAGTCGCTGGCGAGCATTCCCTCCAAGGAAGTGCTGCTGTCGCAGTTGCTGGGCCTCATGCAGTCGCCGATCTCGCGCCTGGCGCGCGTCGTGGCGGCGCTGGCCGAAAAGCGCGGCGAGGCGCAACCCGAGGCCGAGGCGCAGCCCGCCTGATCCGGCCGTCGTCCCCAATCAACCCGTTTCGTAGGAAATCATCATGGCATTCGACAAAGACGCATTCCTGGCCGCTCTGGACACCATGACGGTGATGGAGCTCAACGACCTGGTCAAGGCGATCGAAGAGAAGTTCGGCGTGAGCGCCGCGGCGATGGCCGCGCCGGCCGCCGCTGGCGGTGGCGCCGCTGCCCCGGCCGCGGAAGAGAAGACCGACTTCGACCTGATCCTGAAGGAAGCCGGTTCGAACAAGGTCGGCGTGATCAAGGTCGTGCGCGAAATCACCGGCCTGGGCCTGAAGGAGGCCAAGGACCTGGTCGATGGCGCGCCCAAGACCGTCAAGGAAGGCATGCCCAAGGCCGACGCCGAAGCCGCCAAGAAGAAGCTGGAAGAAGCCGGCGCGAAGGCCGAACTCAAGTAATCGGCCCGCTGTCCAAGGGCTGGAGCGCCTGTCGCAGGCCTCCAGCCTTTGCCGCTTGACAGAGCGCACGGCAAAGCGGTCCGCCGCCAACCGCTTTGCCGTGTCTTCTGACCCCGACTGCAGCAAGACCGCTTGGTTCGGATCCGCACCCCCGCGCGCGGATCGTCAGCCCAGAGACCGGTAGGGGCCGGTCGCCAAGAACCCCTGAAGGCCACACCCACGGGTGAGCGCCACCAGTCGCCACAGACCTCATGCCCGGAGATCTCATGGCCCACTATTCGTACACCGAACGCAAGCGCATCCGCAAGAGCTTTGGCAGCCGCGACAGCGTGCTGGAAATCCCCTACCTGCTGCAGATGCAAAAGGACGCGTACACCGCGTTCCTGCAGGCCGACGTGCCGCCGCGCGAGCGCAAGCCGGTCGGGCTGCAGGCGGCGTTCGAGTCCGCCTTCCCGATCGTGTCGCACAACGGCTTCGTCGAGATGAAGTTCGTCGAGTACACGCTCGGCAAGCCCGTGTTTGACGTGCGCGAGTGCCAGATCCGCGGCCTGACCTATGCCGCCGCGGTGCGCGCGCGCGTGCAGCTCATCATCTACGACCGCGAAGCCTCTACGCCGCAGTCCAAGGTGGTCAAGGAGGTCAAGGAGCAGGAGGTCTACATGGGCGAAGTGCCCCTGATGACCGACAAGGGCTCCTTCATCATCAACGGCACCGAGCGCGTGATCGTCTCGCAGCTGCACCGCTCGCCGGGGGTGTTCTTCGAGCACGACAAGGGCAAGACGCACAGCTCGGGCAAGCTGCTGTTCTCGGCCCGCATCATCCCGTATCGCGGCTCGTGGCTGGACTTCGAGTTCGACCCGAAGGATCTGCTGTATTTCCGCGTCGACCGCCGGCGCAAGATGCCGGTGACGATCCTGCTGAAGGCCATCGGCCTGACGCCGGAAGCGATCCTGGCCAATTTCTACGTCAACGACCACTTCCGTCTGATGGACAGCGGCGCGCTGATGGCCTTCGTGCCCGAGCGGCTCAAGGGCGAGGTGGCGCGCTTCGACATCACCGACAAGAACGGCAAGGTCGTCGTCGCGAAGGACAAGCGCGTCACCGCGCGTCACGTGCGTGAACTGGAGCAGTCCGGCACGACGCACATCAGCGTGCCGGAGGACTACCTGATCGGCCGCGTGGTGGCAAAGAACATCGTCGACCCGGACACCGGCGAGATCATCGCCCGCGCCAACGACGAGCTGACCGAGACGCTGCTGAAGAAGCTGCGCGCCGCCGGCATCCAGGAGCTGCCCTGCATCTACACCAACGAGCTGGACCAGGGCCCCTACATCAGCCAGACGCTGCGCATCGACGAAACGCCGGACGAGTACGCCGCGCGCGTGGCCATCTACCGCATGATGCGCCCCGGCGAGCCGCCGACCGAGGACGCGGTGCAGGCGCTGTTCCACCGCCTGTTCTACAACCCGGAGACGTACGACCTGTCGCGCGTGGGCCGGATGAAGTTCAACGCCCGCGTCGGCCGCGAGTCGCCGGACGGCCCGATGGTCCTCACCAACGAGGACATCATGGCGGTGGTCAAGATCCTCGTCGATCTGCGCAACGGCAAGGGCGAGGTCGACGACATCGACCACCTGGGCAACCGCCGCGTGCGCTGCGTCGGTGAACTGGCGGAAAACCAGTTCCGCACGGGTCTGGCGCGCATCGAGAAGGCGGTCAAGGAGCGCCTGGGTCAGGCGGAGCAGGAACCGCTGATGCCGCACGACCTGATCAACTCCAAGCCGATTTCCGCGGCGCTCAAGGAGTTCTTCGGCGCGAGCCAGCTGTCGCAGTTCATGGACCAGACCAACCCGCTGGCCGAGATCACGCACAAGCGGCGCGTGTCGGCGCTGGGCCCGGGCGGTCTGACGCGCGAGCGTGCCGGCTTCGAGGTGCGCGACGTGCACCCGACGCACTACGGCCGCGTGTGCCCGATCGAAACGCCGGAAGGCCCGAACATCGGCCTGATCAACTCGCTGGCGCTGTACGCGCGCTTGAACGAATACGGTTTCATCGAGACGCCGTACCGCCGCGTGGTCGACGGCAAGGTGACCGACCAGATCGACTACCTGTCGGCGATCGAGGAGGGCAAGTACATCATCGCCCAAGCCAACGCCGAGCTGGACGCCGAAGGCCGCCTGGTCGGTGAGCTGGTGTCGGCGCGTGAGAAGGGCGAATCGGTCCTGACCACGCCCGACCGCGTGCAATACATGGACGTCTCGCCGGCGCAGATCGTGTCGGTGGCGGCGTCGCTGGTGCCGTTCCTCGAGCACGACGACGCCAACCGCGCGCTGATGGGCGCCAACATGTCGCGCCAGGCGGTGCCGGTGCTGCGGCCGGAGAAGCCGCTCGTCGGCACGGGCATCGAACGCGTGGCCGCGGTGGACTCGGGCACGGTCGTGGTCGCCAAGCGCGGCGGCGTCGTGGACTACGTGGACGCCACGCGCATCGTGATCCGCGTCAACGACGACGAGGCGGTGGCCGGTGAGGTCGGGGTCGACATCTACAACCTCATCAAGTACCAGCGCTCCAACCAGAACACCAACATCCACCAGCGCCCGATCGTCAAGAAGGGCGAGCGCATCCACAAGGGCGCGGTGATCGCCGACGGGGCGTCGACCGACCTGGGCGAGATCGCGATCGGCCAGAACATGCTGATCGCGTTCATGCCGTGGAATGGCTACAACTTCGAGGACTCGATCCTGATTTCCGAACGCGTCGTGGCCGAAGAGCGCTACACCAGCATCCACATCGAGGAGCTGGTCGTGATGGCGCGCGACACCAAGCTGGGCCCCGAGGAAATCACGCGCGACATCCCGAATCTGTCGGAGCAGCAGCTCAACCGGCTGGACGAGTCCGGGATCATCTACGTCGGCGCCGAGGTGCAGCCGGGCGACGTGCTGGTCGGCAAGGTCACGCCCAAGGGCGAGACGACCCTGACGCCGGAAGAAAAACTGCTGCGCGCGATCTTCGGTGAGAAGGCGTCCGACGTGAAGGACACCTCGCTGCGCGTGGAGCAGGGCAGCCAGGGCACCGTGATCGACGTGCAGGTCTTCACGCGCGAGGGCATCCAGCGCGACAAGCGTGCGCAGCAGATCATCGACGACGAGCTCAAGCGCTACCGCCTGGACCTCAACGACCAGCTGCGCATCGTCGAGGCCGACGCCTACGACCGGCTGGAAAAACTCCTGATCGGCAAGGTCGCCAACGGCGGGCCGAAGAAACTCGCCAAGGGCACGGTGCTGACCAAGGAATACCTGGCCGAGGTCGACAAGCACCACTGGTTCGACATCCGCGTCGCGGACGACGACCTGGCCGCGCAGATGGAGTCGATCAAGAACGCGCTGGAGGCGACGCGCCACCGCTTCGACCAGGCGTTCGAGGAAAAGCGCAAGAAGCTCACGCAGGGCGACGAGCTGCCGGCGGGCGTGCTGAAGATGGTCAAGGTGTACCTGGCCGTCAAGCGCCGTCTGCAGCCCGGTGACAAGATGGCCGGCCGCCACGGCAACAAGGGCGTGGTGTCCAAGATCGTGCCGGTGGAGGACATGCCCTACATGGCCGACGGCACGCCGATCGACATCGTGCTCAACCCGCTGGGCGTGCCCTCGCGGATGAACATCGGGCAGGTGCTCGAAGTCCACCTGGGCTGGGCCGCCAAGGGGCTGGGCGAGCGCATCGCCGAGCTGCTGGAGCGCCAGGCCGCGGTGGCCGAGGTGCGCGCCTTCCTCGACACGATCTACAACTCGACCGGCCGCAAGGAAAACCTCGACGACCTGTCGGACGATGAGATCATCGCGATGGCGCGCGAGCTGACCAAGGGCGTGCCGTTCGCGTCGCCGGTGTTCGACGGTGCCAGCGAAGAGCAGATCCGCGCGATGCTCAAGCTCGCCTACCCGGACGAGGTCGCCAAGGCCAAGGGCCTGACCGAGAGCCGCACGCAGGCGCAGCTCTACGACGGCCGCACGGGCGATCCGCTGGAGCGCAAGACGACGGTGGGCTATATGCACTACCTGAAGCTGCACCACCTGGTGGACGACAAGATGCACGCGCGCTCGACCGGCCCCTACAGCCTGGTCACGCAGCAGCCGTTGGGCGGCAAGGCGCAGTTCGGTGGTCAGCGCTTCGGCGAGATGGAAGTGTGGGCGCTGGAGGCCTACGGTGCGTCCTACGTGCTGCAGGAGATGCTCACCGTCAAGTCCGACGACGTGCAGGGCCGCACCAAGGTGTACGAGAGCATCGTCAAGGGCGAGCACTCGATCGACGCGGGCATGCCCGAGTCGTTCAACGTGCTGGTCAAGGAAATCCGCTCGCTCGGTATCGACATCGAGCTGGAACGCAACTGATAGAGCCAACCGAGGACGCAAGCCATGAAATCCTTGCTCGACCTGTTCAAGCAGTTCACGCCCGACGAGCACTTCGACGCCATCAAGATCGGTCTGGCCTCCCCGGAGAAAATCCGGTCGTGGTCGTTCGGCGAGGTGAAGAAGCCCGAGACCATCAACTACCGCACGTTCAAGCCGGAGCGCGACGGGCTGTTTTGCGCCAAGATCTTCGGCCCCATCAAGGACTACGAGTGCCTGTGCGGCAAGTACAAGCGCCTGAAGCACCGCGGGGTGATCTGCGAGAAGTGCGGCGTCGAGGTGACCCAGACCAAGGTGCGCCGCGAGCGCATGGGCCACATCGAGCTGGCCGCGCCGTGCGCGCACATCTGGTTCCTGAAGTCGCTGCCCAGCCGCCTGGGTCTGGTGCTCGACATGACGCTGCGCGACATCGAGCGCGTGCTGTACTTCGAGGCCTATGTGGTGGTGGACCCGGGCATGACCCCGCTGAAAAAGTTCAGCATCATGTCCGAGGACGACTACGACGCCAAGCGCCGCGAGTACGGTGACGAGTTCGTCGCCAAGATGGGCGCCGAGGGCATCAAGGAGCTGCTGCAGAGCATCGACCTCGACACCGAGATCGAGCGGCTGCGCAACGACCTGACCGGCTCGGAGATGAAGGTCAAGAAGAACGCCAAGCGCCTGAAGGTGCTGGAGGCGTTCAAGAAGTCCGGCATCAAGCCCGAGTGGATGATCCTGGAGGTGCTGCCGGTGCTGCCGCCGGACCTGCGGCCGCTGGTGCCGCTCGATGGCGGGCGCTTCGCGACGTCGGACCTGAACGACCTGTACCGCCGCGTCATCAACCGCAACAACCGCCTGAAGCGCCTGCTGGAGCTCAAGGCCCCCGAGATCATCGCGCGCAACGAAAAGCGCATGCTGCAGGAGGCGGTGGACAGCCTGCTGGACAACGGCCGCCGCGGCAAGGCGATGACCGGCGCCAACAAGCGCGCGCTGAAGTCGCTCGCCGACATGATCAAGGGCAAGAGCGGGCGCTTCCGCCAGAACCTGCTGGGCAAGCGCGTGGACTACTCGGGCCGCTCGGTCATCGTGGTGGGTCCGACGCTCAAGCTGCACCAGTGCGGTCTGCCCAAACTGATGGCGCTGGAGCTGTTCAAGCCGTTCATCTTCGCGCGGCTGGAGCAGATGGGCATCGCCACCACCATCAAGGCGGCCAAGAAGGAAGTCGAGGCCGGCACGCCGGTGGTGTGGGACATCCTGGAAGACGTCATCAAGGAGCACCCGGTGCTGCTCAACCGGGCGCCGACGCTGCACCGCCTGGGCATCCAGGCGTTCGAGCCGGTGCTGATCGAGGGCAAGGCGATCCAGCTGCACCCGCTGGTGTGCGCGGCGTTCAACGCCGACTTCGACGGCGACCAGATGGCCGTGCACGTGCCGCTGTCGCTGGAAGCGCAGATGGAAGCGCGCGTGCTGATGCTGTCGTCGAACAACGTGCTCTTCCCGGCCAACGGCGAACCGTCCATCGTGCCGTCGCAGGACGTGGTGTTGGGCCTGTACTACGCCACGCGCGAGCGCGTCAACGGCAAGGGCGAGGGCATGGTCTTCGCCGACGTCGATGAGGTCGAGCGCGCGCTGGCCAACGGTGTGGTCGAGCTCACCAGCCGCGTCAGCGTCCGCCTGACCGAGTGGCTGAAGAACAAGGAAACCGGCGAGCTGGAGGCGGTGACGAAGCTGCGCGACACGACGGTCGGCCGCGCGCTGCTGTCGCGCATCCTGCCCAAGGGTCTGCCGTTCGAGCTGATCGACAAGCCGCTGAAGAAGAAGGAGATCTCCAAGCTCATCAACGCCTCCTTCCGCAAGTGCGGCCTGAAGGAGACGGTGGTCTTCGCCGACAAGCTGCTGCAAAACGGCTTCCGCCTGGCCACCCAGGCCGGCATCTCGATCTGCATCGACGACATGCTGGTGCCGGCGGAAAAACCCGCCATCATCGAGCGCGCCGAGGCCGAGGTCAAGGAAATCGCGCAGCAGTACGCGTCGGGTCTGGTGACCGCGGGCGAGCGCTACAACAAGGTGGTCGACATCTGGGGCAAGGCCGGTGACGAGATCTCCAAGGTGATGATGGAGCACCTGAAGAAGGAGAAGGTCGTCGACCGCCACGGCAACGTGGTCGAGCAGGAGTCGTTCAACTCCATCTACATGATGGCCGACTCGGGCGCGCGCGGTTCCGCTGCCCAGATCCGCCAGCTCGCCGGCATGCGCGGCCTGATGGCCAAGCCCGACGGCTCGATCATCGAAACGCCCATCACCGCGAACTTCCGCGAGGGGCTCAACGTCCTGCAGTACTTCATCTCGACCCACGGCGCGCGCAAGGGCCTGGCCGACACGGCGCTCAAGACCGCGAACTCGGGTTACCTCACGCGCCGTCTGGTGGACGTGACGCAGGACCTGGTCGTCACCGAGGAGGATTGCGGCACCGCCAACGGCACGCTGATGCGCGCGATCGTCGAGGGCGGCGAGGTCATCGAGAGCCTGCGCGAGCGCATCCTGGGCCGCACGACGGCCGAAGACATCGTCGACCCCGAGACGCAGCGCGTGCTGGTCAAGGCGGGTGAGATGCTGGACGAGGATGCGGTCGACCTGATCGAACAGGCCGGCATCGACGAGGTGCGCGTGCGCACCGTGCTGACCTGCGACACGCGCTATGGCGTGTGCGCCAAGTGCTACGGGCGCGACCTGGGCCGCGGCGGGCTGGTCAACGTCGGCGAGGCGATTGGTGTGATCGCGGCGCAGTCGATCGGTGAGCCCGGCACGCAGCTGACGATGCGCACCTTCCACATCGGTGGCGCGGCGTCGCGCGCGGCGGTGGCCTCCAGCGTCGAGGCCAAGTCCAACGGCATCGTCGGCTTCAACAGCACGATGCGCTACGTCACCAACGCCAAGGGCGAGCTGGTGGTCATCTCCCGCTCGGGCGAGGTCGTCATCCACGACGACAACGGCCGCGAGCGCGAGCGCCACAAGGTGCCGTACGGCGCGACGCTGGCGGTGCGCGCCGACCAGCGCATCACGGCAGGCACGATCCTGGCCAACTGGGACCCGCTGACGCGCCCGATCATCACCGAGTTCGCCGGTGTGGTGAAGTTCGAAAACGTCGAGGAAGGCCTGACCGTGGCCAAGCAGGTCGACGAGGTCACCGGCCTGTCGACGCTGGTGGTCATCGACCCGAAGCGCCGCGGCGCGACCAAGGTCGTGCGTCCGCAGGTCAAGCTCATCGACGCCGAGGGCAAGGAGGTCAAGATCCCGGGCACCGACCACGCGGTGACCGTGACCTTCCCGGTGGGCGCGCTGATCCAGGTGCGCGACGGCCAGACCATCCACCCCGGCGAGGTGCTGGCGCGCATCCCGGTCGAGGGCCAGAAGACCCGCGACATCACCGGCGGTCTGCCGCGCGTGGCCGAGCTGTTCGAGGCCCGCTCGCCCAAGGACAAGGGAATCCTGGCCGAAATCACCGGCACGGTCTCCTTCGGCAAGGAAACCAAAGGCAAGGTGCGCCTGCAGATCACCGACCCGGACGGCAAGGTGTGGGAAGAGCTCGTGCCGAAGGAAAAGAGCATCCTCGTGCACGAAGGGCAGGTCGTCAACAAGGGCGAACTCATCGTCGACGGCCCGGCCGACCCGCAGGACATCCTGCGCCTGCTGGGCATCGAGGAGCTCGCGCGCTACATCGTCGATGAGGTGCAGGACGTCTACCGCCTGCAGGGTGTGAAGATCAACGACAAGCACATCGAAGTGATCGTGCGCCAGATGTTGCGCCGCGTCGAGGTGGAAAACCCCGGCGACAGCCACTACATCGCGGGCGAGCAGGTCGAGCGCTCCGAGATCCTCAACACCAACGACGCGCTGCGCGCCGAGGGCAAGACGCCGGCGACGTACCGCAACCTGCTGCTGGGCATCACGAAGGCGTCGCTGTCGACCGACTCGTTCATCTCCGCCGCGTCGTTCCAGGAGACGACGCGCGTGCTGACCGAGGCGGCGATCATGGGCAAGCGCGACGAGCTGCGCGGCCTGAAGGAAAACGTCATCGTCGGCCGCCTGATCCCGGCGGGCACCGGCATGGCGTTCCACGAGGCGCGCCGCGCGAAGGAGCGCCTGGATGAAGAGGAGCGCCGCGCGATCGCGGAGGCCGACGCGCTGTCGGCCGACGCCGACGCGGCCGCCGAGTAATCCGACGACTCTTACCGCTCAAATCCACCCCGGTCCGCGCCCGCGGCCGGGGTTTTTTGTGCCCCGTTGCGCTACAGTGCGCGCAGGAGGTGCACACCATGGAAATCCCGTGGTACGGGTGGGCGCTGGCCGCCGTGGCGGTCGTTGGGCTGTGGGCCATCGGGGCCTACAACGGCTTGATGAGGCTGCAGAACCGGGTGGCCAATGCGTTTGGCCAGATCGACGTACAGCTCAAGCGTCGCTACGACCTGATCCCCAACGTCGTCGAGGTGGCGCGCAAGTATCTGGCGCACGAGGCGCAGACGCTGGAGGCGGTGATCGCCGCGCGCAACCAGGCCCGGGCCACCGAGGCGCGTGCGGCCGAGCGTCCAACCGACGGCGCGGCGCTGGTGGCGTTGGCGGGAGCCGAAGCCGCGCTCGGTGGGGCCCTCGGGCGGCTGATGGCGGTGGTGGAGGACTACCCGGAGCTCAAGGCGGACCAGACGCTGCGTGAACTGCGCGAGGAGCTGGCCCATACGGAAAACCGCATCGCGTTTGCGCGGCAGGCCTACAACGATGAGGTGCTCGCGTACAACGACCGCGTGCGGCATTTTCCGACCGTGATCGTGGCACGGCTGTTCGGCTTCGGGGTGCTCGCGCCGCTGCAGGCGACCGCGTCCGACGCCGAGCGGCAGGCCCCGCGCGTGCAGCTCTGAGGCCCTGCCGACGTCCGCGCAGGCCGACGGCGATGCGGTTCTTCGAGTCCCAGCGCGAAGCACGTGCGCAGACGCTGCGGCTGTTGCTGCTCTTTGCGCTGATGCTCGTGTTTCTGGTGCTCGCGGTCAACGCGGCGCTGGCGCTGGCGTGGCGGCTGATGATCGGTGGTGCATGGATCGGGTACCCGCGCTATTTTTTCGAGGTCAACACCGCCGTCGTGCTGCTCTTCGTGCTGGGCGGCTGGTGGCTGGAGAGCAGTGCACTGCGCCACGGCGGGGGCGTGGCGCTGGCGCAGCGGCTGGGCGCGCGGCCCGTGCGCGCCGATCGGTTCGACGAGCAGCGCTACGCGAACGTGGTGCAGGAGCTCGCGATCGCCGCCGGCATGCGTCCGCCCACCGCGATGGTGTTGCCCCGCGACGCCGGGCTGAACGCCCTGGCCACCGGGTGGGACGAGCACGACGCGGTGGTGGCGGTGACGCAGGGGGCGCTCGACCACCTGACGCGGGAGGAGCTGCAGGGGATGGTGGCGCACGAACTGAGCCACATCCGGGAGGGCGACACGCGCCTGAACATGCGGCTCGCCGGCATGGTGTTCGGGCTGGAGCTGCTGTACCGGCTGGGCGAGCAGCTCATGGCGCCGGACGCCCGCGGACGGCGGCATGCGGGGGCGCTCTTCGGGCTGGCCCTGCGGGCCGTGGGATGGCTCGGCTGGCTGGCCGGCCATGCGCTGCAGGCGGCCGTGGCGCGCCAGCGCGAGTACCTGGCCGATGCGCGCGCGGTGCAGTGGACGCGTCAGCGCGACGGGCTGGGGCGCGTGCTACGCAAGGTGCTGGGGCTGCACCGCGCGGGCACCCCCGACGCTTCCGATGGTCTGCAGATGCCGCAGGTGCAGCACTTGTTGCTCGTGTCGGCGGCATCGTCCGCGGTGGGCCGCTGGTTCGATGCCCATCCCCCGTTGGAGCGGCGCATCGAGCGCCTCTATGGTGGCAAAATGCCGCCCCTTTCCCTGGACGATGGACGCGAGGAACCCGATGGCCGCCCCGGTGGCGCTCGCTGAACAGTTGGCCGCGGTGGCGCGTGCGGTGGCCGCGGTGCGACAGGGGCGGTCGCTTGCCGACGTGCTGCCTGGCGTCGACGCGCGCCTGCGCCCGGGCGTGCAGGCGTTGACGTTTCTGGCCTTGCGCCACGGCGGTGAGACGCAGGCGCTGCTCGCACTGCTGGCACGGCGCGCGCCGCCCGCGCCGGTGGCGGCCCTGCTGGAAGCGGCGCTGGCGCTGCTGATCGACGCCGGCGCGGGCTACGCGCCCCACACGGTGGTCGACCAGGCGGTGCGCGCGCTCGGCGCGCTGCGCACGCCGGGGCTGGCGGGCTTCGTCAACGCCTGCTTGCGCCGCTTTTTGCGCGAGCGCGACGCGCTGCTCGCGCGCGCCCACGCGGGCCCCGTGGGCCGCTGGAACCACCCGGCGTGGTGGGTGCAGCGCCTGCAGCGCGACCACCCGGCGCACTGGGCCGCAGCGCTGGCCGCCGACGGCGAGCCCGCCCCGCTGGTGCTGCGCGTCAACCGCCGGCGCGTCTCGCGCGATGCCTACCGTGAACGCCTGGCGGCGCAGGGGTGGGTAGCAGATCCCATCGGCGACGATGGCCTCGTGTTGGCCGAGGCGGTGCCGGTGGAGCGCCTGCCCGGGTGGGCGGACGGCGACGTGGCGGTGCAGGATGGCGCGGCGCAGCTTGCCGCGCCGCTGTTGCTCGGCGATGGCCTGCCGGCCGGCGCGCGCGTGCTCGACGCCTGCGCCGCGCCCGGAGGCAAGACCGCCCACCTGCTGGAGCGCGCCGACGTGACGCTGTGGGCGCTGGACGCCGACCCCCGGCGCTGCGAGCGCATCCACGAGACGCTGCGCCGGTTGCGGCTGCCCACGCCAGGGGCCGAGGTGCGGGTGCTCGCGGCCGACGCCGGCTCCCCGGCGGACTGGTGGGATGGGCGTCCGTTCGACGCCATCCTGCTGGATGCGCCGTGCAGCGCCTCGGGCATCGTGCGGCGTCACCCGGACGTGCGCTGGCTGCGCCGCGGGGACGACATCGCGCGCCTGGCGGCGACGCAACGGCGGCTGCTCGACGCGTTGTGGCCGCTGCTTGCGCCCGGCGGGCGGCTGCTGTATGCGACGTGTTCGGTGTTCCGGGCCGAGGGGGCGGACGTCGTCGCGGCGTTTTGCGCCGCGCACCCCGAGGCGCAGGCGCTGCCCGCGCCGGGGCACCTGTTGCCGGGCGGCATCGTCGCCGACCCGTCGCCGGCGGCGCAGGCCGTCGTGTCCGCGCACGCGATCGGTGACAATGCGCGCCGTGGCATGGACGGTTTTTTCTACGCCTTGCTCCGCAAAGGATGAGGGCACGTACCGGGCGAGCGCCGCGTGGCGCCGGCGCGCGCTGCTGCGCGCGGCGCTCGGTGCCGTCCTCGCGGCGGGCCTGGCCGCTCCTGCGGTGGCGGCACGGTTCGACACCGATGGGGCTTCCTGGCGCCTGGAGCGCACGGCGGAGGCGTTGTATCTGAGCGCGCGCGTGCCGCTCACCCTGCCGCCGGGGGTGGAGGAGGCGCTGCGCCGCGGCGTGCCGGTCTATTTCGTCTGGCACGCGGTGCTGCGTCAGCCGCGCTGGTACTGGACCGACCGCCGGCTGGCCAGCGTGACGCGGACCGTGCGGCTGGTCTTTCAGCCGCTGACGCAGCGCTGGCGGCTCAGCGTCATCGACGGGGCTGCCCCTGAGCAGCCCGCGGCGCTGCATCGGCATTTCGAGTCGCTGGACGAGGCGCTGGCGCTGGCGCGCTCCGTGCAGCGCTGGCGTGTCGTGGCCGGCATCGAGCTGCGCGGTGACGAGCAGCTGGAGGTGGAGTTCCGCGTCGACACCGGCCAGCTGCCGCGTCCGCTGCAGATCCTGCCCGGGGGGGATGAGGCGGCGTCGGCGTGGCGGGCCGTGCTGCGACTGCCGCCGGTGGGCGCGCTCGACGACCCCGAGCCGGCTGCCGGGGGGCGTGAATGAGCGACGCCCGCACGCGCGACGCCCAGCGGGTGCGGCACCTGCGCTGGTTCCTCGCGCTGGCCCTGCTGTTCATCCTCGGGGTTGGGCTGGTGCTCTTTTACCTGCTCACCCTGGCCACGGACCACCGCGCCGTCGAGCCGCGCGCCTACACGCGCTTGCTGGTGCTCAACCTCGGCGTCGCGGCGGTGTTGGCGGCGGTGCTGGTGTGGCTGGCCGCGCGCCTGGTGCTGCGCTGGCGGCGCCGGCGTTTCGGCAGTGCGCTGCTGCTCAAGCTCGCCGCGATCTTCGGTCTCGTGGGCGTGGTGCCGGGAGTCCTCATCTACCTGGTGTCGTACCAGTTCGTCAACCGCGCCATCGAGACGTGGTTCGACGCGCGCGTCGAGACGGCGTTGCGCGCGGGGCTGGAGCTCGGGCGCACGGCGCTCGACACCGTCAGCGCCGACTGGGCGGCAAAGACGCGCACGCTCACCGGCACCCTCGCCACCGCCGATGACGGTGTCGCGGCGCTCGTACTGGAGAACTGGCGCGAGCAGCTCGGCGCCACCGACGTGGTGCTGTGGAGTGCGCAGGGCCGTGCACTGGCGAGTGTGGGCGAGTCGCGCTTTCGCCTCGCGCCCGAGCGGCCGAGCGCGACGCTGCTGCGCCGCGCGCGCGCCGAGCGGCTGGTGACCTGGATCGAAGGCCTGGAGGAACTCGAGGCCCTCGCCGATCCGCAGGAGGTGCTCGGGCTGCCCACCGCGGCATTGCCGCGCGTGCGCGTGCTGGCCTACGTGCCAGCGCGGGACATCGCCTTCGGGGCGGAAGGGCGCTATGTGGCCGTGACGGCACCGGTGCCCGCGGCGCTGGTGGCCAACGCGTTGGCGGTGCAGCTCGCCAACCGCGAGTACCAGGAGCGCGCCCTCGTGCGCGAGGGGCTGCGCAGCATGTACCTGGGCACGCTGACGCTGGCGCTCTTTTTGTCCGTCGCGGGTGCCGTGGTGCTGGCCGTGCTGCTGGGCAACCAGCTCGTGCGGCCGCTGCTGCTGCTGGCCGAGGGCATGCGCGACGTGGCCCGCGGCGACCTCGGACCGAAGGTCGCGCTGCCCGCGCGCGACGAGCTGGCGGGGCTGACGCGCACCTTCGCCGCGATGACGCGTGAACTGGCCGATGCGCGCGCCGCCGTGCAAACGTCAATGCAGCAGGTCGACGCCGCCCGCGCCAGTCTGCAGACCTTGCTCGACAACCTGACCGCTGGCGTCATCGTGCTGGCCCCTGACGGCGTGGTGCGCAGTGCCAACCCTGGGGCAGCGCGCATTCTGCGCGTGCCGCTGGCGCAATGGATCGGTCAGCCGTTGTCCGCGGTGCCGGGGCTGGAGGCCTTCGGTCGCTGGGTGCGCGAGCAGTTTGCGCGCTTCATCGCCGACGGCGACGGTGCGGACGACGGTGCCCACTGGCAGCAGCCCTACGAGTGGCAGGCCGATGTCGGCGGGGGCGCTGGTGGCGCGGCGGGGGCCGTGCGCACCCTGGTCGCGCGCGGGGCGCGGCTGCCGGGCGGCGACCACCTGCTCGTGCTCGACGACGTCAGCGACATCATCTCCGCCCAACGCGCGCAGGCGTGGGGCGAGGTCGCCCGGCGCCTGGCGCACGAGATCAAAAACCCGCTCACACCAATCCAGCTCTCGGCCGAGCGGCTCGCGCTCAAGCTCGAACCCCGGCTCGACGGCGCGGAGCTGGCGATGCTGCGCAAGTCGGTCAAGACCATCGTCGACCAGGTCGAGGCCATGAAGCGCCTGGTCAACGAATTTCGCGACTACGCGCGGCTGCCCCCGGCGCGGCTGGAGCCGCTCGACCTCGCGCCGTTGCTGCGCGAGATCGTCGCGATGTACGAGGCCGCGCCGGTGCCGGTGCGGCTGGAGCTCGACCCAGCGTGCCCGCCGGTGCTGGCGGACGCGCAGCAGGTGCGGCAGGTCGTGCACAACCTGGTGCAAAACGCGCAGGACGCGACGGCCAGCGCCGGCAGCGGTGCGGCGGTGCTCTTGCGCACGCGGCGCTCCGACAGCGGCCAGTGGGTGCGCCTGTTCGTCATCGACGAAGGGTCGGGTTTTCCCGAGGCGATCCTGCAGCGCGCCTTCGAACCTTACGTCACGACCAAGGCCAAGGGCACCGGGTTGGGGCTGGCGGTAGTCAAGAAAATCATGGACGAGCACGGCGGCCGCGTCGAGCTGGCCAACCGCATCGAAGGCGGCCGTGTCGTGGGCGCACAAGTGTCGCTATCATTCAGGGTTGCAGATATGCAACACATTCAACAGGGGGCGCCCCAGTAAGGGTGATAGTGGTCGATGGCAAACATCTTGGTGGTCGACGACGAACTCGGAATCCGCGAGCTGCTGTTCGAAATCCTCGACGACGAAGGCCACAGCGTCGAGCTGGCCGAAAACGCCGCGCAGGCGCGGGCGCACCGGCAGCGCTACGCGCCGGACCTCGTGTTGCTCGACATTTGGATGCCCGACACCGACGGGGTGACGCTGCTCAAGGAGTGGTCGGCTACCGGGCTGCTGACGATGCCCGTGATCATGATGAGCGGCCACGCCACCATCGACACGGCCGTCGAGGCCACCCGCATCGGCGCGATGGCCTTTCTGGAAAAGCCCATCACGCTGCAGAAACTCTTGCAGGCCGTGGAAAAGGGGCTCGCGCGCGGGCCGGTCCGCCCGAACGGCCGGGCGAACGCCGCCGGGCCGGCCGCGCCCACCGCTGGCGGGGCGCCAGCGCTGACGCTGGTGGGCACCACCCCGGCGTCGTCGGTGGCGAGCGATGACGCCACCCCCGATCCGGACGCCGCCGCGGCCGAGGGCGCCGCGGCGCTGCGGCCCGGTGTACTGACCGTCCCAGCAGCGCCCGGGGGCGTGCTGCAGACGCTGGACCTGGATGCCCCGCTGCGCGAGGCGCGCGACGCGTTCGAGAAAGCCTATTTCGAGTTCCACCTCGCGAAGGAACACGGCTCGATGACGCGCGTGGCCGAAAAGACGGGGCTGGAGCGCACCCACCTGTACCGCAAGCTCAAGCAGCTGGGCGTCGACCTCTCGCGCAACAAGCGCAGCGCCGCGTGAGCGGTCCGTCGCGTGTGGCGCGCGTTTTTTTCGCTATAATGCGAGGCTCGTTGGCCCGGTAGCTCAGTTGGTAGAGCAGCGGACTGAAAATCCGCGTGTCGGTGGTTCGATTCCGCCCCAGGCCACCAATACACAAAGGTCAACAGTTCGCTGTTGGCCTTTTTTCTTGCGCGCTCCCGCGTGTTCGCGGGGACTCCTGCGGATTCCTGCGGACTTCCTTCCTCCGGTCGTCTCGCCCATCTCGGCCCCATTTCGCTCTCTCCTGGCCATTCTTCTCTCCAGCCTCGCTCGCCGGCTAAGGGCCGAAGTCCGCAGAGGCCGCAACGTGGACCTATACAGATCAATGGGTTACGTGCTGACGAATCAAACGGTTGGATTGCGGCATCGGCAGGCAAAGGAAACCATGGCCGTTGTGTTTTGTCGGTAGTTCTTGACAGCTACCGACGTTTCGCAACATTATGACGACATGGACAGTTCGCACCAGAGCATTCTGGATCTTGCCGCCCAGCGCGGCCTTATTCGCCCACGCGATCTCAATGAGCGTGGGCTGCCCACGATCGCCCTCACGCGGCTGGTGCGGCAAGGGCTGCTCCAGCGCGTGGGACGGGGCCTGTACGCAATTCCGGACCGGGCCGTCTCGGAACACGGCGCACTCTCCGAGGTGGCACGCAAGCACCCGCAAGCCATCGTCTGCCTGCTGTCGGCACTGCGCCTACATGAACTCACCACACAGTCGCCGTTCGAGGTCTGGCTGGCAATTCCCAACAAGGCACGCGCGCCAAAGATGGACTATCCCCCGCTGCGCATCGTGCGCTTCTCTGGCGCCGCGCTGACGGAGGGGGTCGAGGAGCACCTCATCGATGGTGTGCCGGTGCGCGTGACCAACGTCGCCCGGACCGTGGCTGACTGCTTCAAGTTCCGCAACAAGATCGGCCTCGATGTCGCGCTGGAGGCGCTACAGGAGTCCTGGCGTGCCAAGCGCGTCAGCATGGATGAACTTTGGCGTTTTGCTGCGCTGTGCCGTGTGGCCAATGTGATGCGCCCCTACATGGAAAGCCTGTCATGAACCAGCGCAACATGGCCGCCTCGGTGCGCGCCCGCCTGCTCAACCGCGCCCGCGAGACCCGACAAGACTTCAATCTGATCTTGACCCGCTATGCGCTTGAGCGCCTGCTTTACCGGCTCAGCATCTCCCCCCACGCCGACCAGTTCCTGCTGAAAGGTGCGCTGCTGTTCGACTTGTGGTTCGACATCCCGCATCGTCCGACACGCGACGCCGATCTGCTGGGCTTCGGCTCGGCCGAGATCCCGCATGTCGAGGCGGCGTTTCGGGACATCTGTACGGTGGAACTGGACGACGGCATACGCTTCCAGCCTGACTCGGTACACGCGGAGGAGATCCGCAAGGAAGCCAACTACTCCGGTGTCCGGGTCACGCTGATCGGCCTGTTGGACGGTGCCCGATGCCACGTGCAGGTCGACGTGGGTTTCGGCGACGCCGTGACGCCCGGCCCCGAGGCCGTCGACTACCCGGTAATGCTGCCGGACATGCCAGCCCCGAAGCTGCGCGCCTACCCCCGCTACACGGTTGTCGCCGAGAAGCTGGAGGCACTGGTGTCGCTCGGCATCGCCAACAGCCGCATGAAGGATTACTTCGATCTCTGGATCTTGTCGCGCTACACCGACTTCGACGGCGCGCTCCTGTGCAAGGCGATCCACGCCACCTTCGAGCGCCGCAGGACACCGCTGCCGGATGGCGTCCCTTTCGGATTGAGCGACGAATTCGCGCAGGATCGGCAGAAGCAGACTCAGTGGCAAGCATTCTTGAGGAAGAATGCCTTGGACGAGCTTCAGCTTTCCGAGGTCGTTGCCGGTCTGCGTGCCTTCCTGTCATTCCCGCTGGACGCGCTCCAGCAAGGTGCTGCATTTCCGCAAACATGGCTTGCCGGAAACGGGTGGATGTCGAGCGGCGAGGAATCGGGCCGATGACCTGGAATCCCGATCTGCTCTTGGAGGATTTTCACCGTGTCGCCGGCATGGCTGGCGTCTCGTTGGCGCTTGATGCCATCGCGATCGAGCGGTGCCCTGCGCCGCACGTGCCGCCCAAGACATTACCGCCCGGCACCATGGCGGTGTACGTCTTCTCGTTTGGGCCTCATGTGCTGAAGGTCGGGAAGGTCGGCCCCAACAGCGCTGCTCGCTACACGGCTCAACACTACAACGCCGGCAGCGCGAAGAGCACTCTGGCAGCCTCCTTGATCAAACACGGCGAGCGCATCGGCGTCGCCGGCCTGAACGAAACGAACGTCCCCGGCTGGATCAGGGAGCACACCGATCGGGTGAACTTCATCCTCGATGCGTCGCTCGGTGTCCACGTCCTCAACCTCCTCGAGGCATTTCTGCAGTGCCGCCTCCGGCCTGAGTTCGAGGGATTTGCCAGCCAACGGATCGATCGCGAGGGCGGACAGGCATGAAAGAGGACATCCTCGAACAAATGGTGGACGAGTACCTGCAGCACAAAGGGTACTTCACCCGGCACAACATCAAGTTTCGACCTGCCGGCGATCATGTGGAGTACGACACCCGCCAGGATGCCGTGCATAGCGACATCGACGTGATCGGCATCCATCCGCGACTCGACGGCGCGCGTCGGGTGATGGTCGTGAGCTGCAAGAGCTGGCAGGGTGGCTTTCGTCCCGAATACTGGGTCGATGCGATCGCCAAGAACAAGGTGGTCTCGGGGCGTGAGGCCTGGCGCGGGTTTCGCGAACTGACCAGGGAGAAGTGGGCCGCAGCGTTCAGGACGACGGTCGCCGAACTGACGGGTTCGTCCTCGTTCACCTACATCACGGCCGTCACGAAAGTCGTCGGCAGCCGAGCGGAGTGGCAGGACAACGCGACGTTCCGCGAGAATCTCGGCGGCAACCCCATCGAGATACTGACCTTCGGCGACATGCTGAAAGAACTCTTTCCGTCCATCGACACGACCCCTGCCTCATCGGAAGTTGGACGGGTTCTGCAGCTGATCAAGGCGTCAGGCTGGTCTCTCGACAAGTAATCCAACCCGAAGGATGCCCGTGCGACGGTAATCAGCGATTGATGATGGCCCGCTGCTCGTCCCATAGCAGTGGCGTCCCCGACGCCAGATCGAACAGGGTCACCTCCGGCGGCAGGGTCTCGTCGAGGATGGCGGCGACGATGTCCGGCGCCAGAGTGGTGAGGTTCACCATCCGGCTCACATAGGCCCGATCCATCCCCTCGCGGTCGGCCACCTCGGACAGCGTGCGCGCCTCGCCGGACTCCACCATCGCCAGCCAGCGGTGGCCGCGGGCGAGCGCGAGCTGGATCGGCGTCGGCGTGTCGTCCCAGGGGCGCGGCTGCATGGTCTCGCCATCCGGCAGGGTCACCGCCTTGCGGCTGCCGCGCCGCTTGATCCGGATCGGCACCGAGACGGTGAGGCTGCCGTCGCTCGCGGTGATCACCTCGGCCTGGCCGGTCTTGTCGATCAAGATCTCGTTCATGCCATGGCCTCCTCAAGCGTTTCCGGGGCAGGTTCGGGGCGCAGCTCCAGCGCCAGCACCTCAATACCATTGGGCCGGAACCGCACCTCGATGTCGTTCGGCGAGACGACCACCTTGTCGATGAGGAGCCGCACGATGCGTTGTTGCTCGGCCGGAAAGAGCTGATCCCAGATCGCATCCAGCCGGGTCATGGCCACCGTGACCTGGGCCTCGTCCAGGGAGGGATCGAGCCGGGTGGCGCGCTCGGCCACCCCGGCGACCATGTCCGGTGCGCGCAGCACCCGGCGCATCTGCTCCAGCACGGCGGCCTCCAGCTCACCGGCCGGCAGGCGCGGCAGCCCGGAGGCGCCGGCGTGCTCCTTGTTCTCCCGCGTCGGCAGGTAATAGCGGTAGATACGTCCGTTCTTCTTGCGCGTGGACCAGGGCGTGAGCGCCCGGCCATCGATTCCCACGACGATCCCTTTGAGCAGGAACGGCACCCGAGCGCGGGTGTTGTTGCCTCGCACACGCGAGTTCTGCGCGAGGATCGCCTGGACGGCGTCCCACAGCTTGCGCTCGACGATGGGCGGGTGCTTGCCTGCATACCACTGATCGCGGTGGCGGATCTCGCCCAGGTAGACGCGGTTGTTGAGGATCTTGTAGACGAGGCTCTTGTCGATGGGCTTGCCGTCACGCACCCGCCCGTCCTGGGTGGTCCAGGCTTTGGAGGTCACGCCGTCGAGGCGCAGCTCCTTCACGAGCATGGTCGAGGACCCGAGTTCGACGAAGCGCTGGAAGATGTGGCGGACGATCTTGGCCTCGCGCTCGTTGGGCACCAACCGCCGGTTCTCGACGTCGTAGCCGAGCGGCGGCACGCCGCCCATCCACATGCCCTTGCGCTTGCTGGCCGCGATCTTGTCGCGGATGCGCTCGCCGGTCACCTCGCGCTCGAACTGCGCGAAGGAGAGCAGGATGTTCAGCATCAACCGCCCCATCGAGGTGGTGGTGTTGAACTGCTGGGTGACCGAGACGAAGGAGACCCCGTGGCGCTCGAACACGTCGATCATGCGCGAGAAGTCGGTCAGCGATCGCGTCAGGCGATCGATCTTGTAGACCACCACGATGTCGATCCTGCCGGCCTCGATGTCGGCCAGTAGGCGCTTGAGCGCCGGCCGGTCCATGTTGCCACCGGAGAAGGCGGGATCGTCGTAGTCGTCGGCCACTGGAATCCAGCCCTCCGCGCGCTGGCTGGCGATGTAGGCGTGGCCGGCGTCGCGCTGGGCGTCGATGGAGTTGTACTCCTGGTCGAGCCCCTCGTCGGTGGACTTCCGAGTGTAGACGGCGCAACGCAGGCGGCGCTTCAGGGCTTCGCTCATCGCCGGCCTCCCTGCTTCTTCGGATTCTTCGCCTTGGCCGGCGCCTTCACACCGAAGAAGAGCGGCCCGGACCAACGGGTGCCGGTGATCTCGCGGGCGATCATGGACAGGCTCGGGTAGCGCCTGCCCTCGAACTCGTACTGCCCGTCCTGGGCGACCGTCGCCCGGTGCTCGACCCCCTGGTACTCGCGGGTAAGCACGGTGCCGGGCATCAGCCGAATGTCGCGGTCGAGCTTGCGCGCCTTGCCGGTCTCCATCAAAGACTTGATGCGCCGCTTGTTGCGCTCCAGCAGATTGGGATCGACCTTGCGGAACTCGATTTCCTGCAGCTTGTAGGCGATCCGCCGCTCCATGAACTGGCGATTGGGCGTCGGGTTGTCGCTGCCGAAGAGTTCTCGCCAAAGCGCCCTCATTTCCTCTATCGAGAGATCCGGGAGCCCGGCGATCCGGGCGGCGACGCTCGGCGGGGTGGGTGGGACGGTGCTTGCCTTCATGGAGCCTCCTCCAAAGTGTTGTTGACGGGGTGGCTATGAAGGCGCTGGTGGCCGGAGAAGCCAAGCTCAAACTCGCTCTCCGTGGGGTGACCTGCGGACTGCGCGACCGCGGCGTCGCGCAGTCGGACGAGGCCGCGCGCCAGCAAGGACGCGACCTCTTGCCGGCGCTGCTCCGGCGTCATCCGGTCGGGGGGAAGGTGGTTGATCGTGCACATCGGTATCGGTCCTGAACGTCCAACTCGCTCGATGACGAGATTGTCCGGTCAGGCCTCTACCGAGGCCATCAGGGAGTTTCGGGCCGGTGCGGACCGATGGGGGCTGGTGCGAAGGAGTTCGCGGGATCGGGTTGCGCCAAGCGAACAGAATTGGCGATGTTTACAAAACAAAGCTTCATACGTAAACTGTAAACAAAAGAGGACGCTCCCCAATGTTTGGCGAAAGACTGAAACTGGCCCGCAAGCGCTCCGGCCTGTCCCTTCGGGGACTGGCCGATGCCATCAACCATGCGGTCAGTGCCCAGGCGATCGGCCGCTATGAGCGCGGCGAGATGCTGCCCGGTTCGGCCACCGCCCTGAAGCTCGCCAAGGCGCTCGGCGTCCCATTGAGCTACTTGTTCAGCCCCTCGGAAATACGCCTCGAAGGGGTGGAGTTTCGCAAGACCGCTGCGACCCGGGCCCAGGAGCGCGCCATGGTGGAAGCCGCCGTCCTGGACAGCCTCGACCGCTACCTGCTCGTCGAAGACCTGCTGGAGATCGGCAGCCATGTGTGGGACAAGCCCGACGGGGCCCCCTTCAAGGTCGCCGACTTCGATGATGCGGAGACCGCCGCCGAGAGCGTCCGCAAGGCCTGGAACCTGGGTGGCGACGCGATCCCCAACGTTACCGAGCTGCTCGAAGAGCACGGCATCAAGGTGCTCAAGCTCGACTTCCCGCTCTCGGTCGACGGACTGACCTGCCGGGTGGCGCGGCCGGGCCAGGAGAAGGTACCGGTCATCGTGGGTTCGGTGGCGAAATCGGTGGAACGCCGGCGCTTCACCCTGGCCCACGAGCTCGGCCATATGGTGATGGCCATCGACGGCGACCTGGACGAGGAGAAAGCGTGCCAGCGCTTCGCCAGCGCCCTCTTGATGCCCCGGGAGGACCTGCTGTTCGAGGTCGGGCAGCGCCGCCATGCCTTCGGCTATGCCGAGATCATCGAGATCAAGCGCATGTACGGCGTCAGCGCCGCCGCCCTGATCGTCCGGCTGCGCGATCTCGGCGTCATCACCGAGGGGACCTTGCAGGCCGTGTTTCGCGGCATCGGCCGCACCTGGCGCAAGGCCGAGCCCGAGCCGCTCCCGGAAAACGAGGAACCCCGGCGCTTCCAGCGCCTGGTGCTCCGCGCCCTTGCTGAGGACATCATCTCGCTTCCCAAAGCCGCAGAGCTGCTGCGCAAGAGCACGGGCGAGGTGAGCCGAATCATGTCGGGGCCCGCGGAGTGACCTATCGTGCGGGTATTGGTGAGCGACGCCTCGATTCTGATTGAGCTGGCGAAGTGGTCCCTCCTGGAGGCGCTGTTCAAGCTGCCGTTCGAGTTTGCGGTACCCGACGCCCTGTACGAGGACGAGCTCATCGACCTCGGTGAGATCGACCGGGAACAGCTCAAGGGGTTGGGCCTGCGGGTCGAGTCCCTGGATGCGGAAGGCATGGCCCGGGCCGTCTCCTATCAGACGGCCCAGCCCAAGCTCACCCTCCACGACTGCCTTGCCGTCACCCTGGCCGTGACCAACGACTGGCCCTTGCTGACGGGTGACAAGCGCATGCGTGCCCTCGCCGACGAAGAGCACCTCGAGGTGCACGGCGTCTTGTGGGTCATCGACCGGTTTGCCGAGCACCGCATCGTGCGCAAGCCCACGCTCGCGAAGGCGCTGCGCGGCATGCTGGACGACCCGCGGACACGGCTGCCGCATGCCGAGATCAACAAGCGACTCGCCCTGCTCACCACGAAGCAAGGTTGAGCTACAGGCGTTGACGCGGGAAAGGAATTCTTCGTCACATAGGAGAACAAGAACGAATGAACGATGCTGAAAACTTGGCCAAGCTGCTCGGGCACCTGAAGCCCGAGCTGTTTCGCGCCTTCATGGCGGAGGATGAGATAGCCCCCTGAATCTCCGGACCCGTCCTATCGCTTATCTTTGAAGATAGGAGTAGGACTGTGAGTACGACTAGGCATACGGACACTGTTGAAGTCATCTTGAAAGACCAGCGCCGCAGGCGCTGGTCCCCTGCGGAGAAAGCCGCGCTGGTGCGGCGCACCTACGAGCCGGGCATGAGTGTGTCGCTGGTGGCGCGGCAGGAAGGCGTCGCAGCCAGCTTGCTGTTCCAGTGGAGAAAGCTCGATCGCCAAGGCGCCCTGACGGCCGTCAGGGCCGGGGAAGCAGTGGTTCCGGCCTCGGAACTGGCGGCTGCCCGAGCCGAGATCGCCAAGCTGCAGCGGGTGCTGGGCAAGAAGACCCTGGAGAACGAAATCCTCAAGGAGGCCGTGGAGTACGCCGCCGAAAAAAAGTGGATTGCGCGCTCGCCCTTGTTGCCCGGGGACGACCAATGAAGACGGTCTGCCGGGCGCTGGGCGTGGCGCGCTCGCATGTGCATGAGCGGCACCACCGCCGCGAGGACTGGCGCGATGCTCGCCAGGGGCGCACGCCAGCGGGCGATGCGCAGCTGCTGGCTGAGATCCGGGAGCAGATCGCCGATCTGCCCAGCTACGGGTATCGACGCGCCTGTGCCCTGGTCAACCTTCAGCGCAGCGCACAGGGCGGCACACGGGTCAACCCCAAACGGGTCTACCGCGTGATGGCCCAGGCCGGGCTGTTGCTGCCCAAGGCAGCCCGACGGCGCCATGGCAGCCGCAAGCACGAGGGTAGCGTGGCCGTGGGGCGCAGCGATCTGCGCTGGTGCTCCGATGGGCTGGAGATCAAGTGCGACTCGGGGCAGACGGTGAGCGCCACGTTCACCAAAGAGTCGTCCCTGAAAAATTCATTTTCACGCCGCCCTTAGCCGCAGCTGGGCAGGGTTGGCGCCACTGGACTCGGTTGGCCGCCGCTGGGCGAGCCACCGGCCGATGAGGCGCACGGCCGCAATGAGGCGCAAAAAAGCTCGCCTCAAGAAGGGCACGCCCTTCTTCGTGATCATGCGCAGCAGCCAGCGGATGTTGTAGCCCGCCGCGCACAGCACCGCGTGCAGCCGGTCACCCTGCTCGCCCTTGAGGTGGCACCTGTCCATGCGGTGATCCTGCTTCAAGTGCCCGATGACCGGCTCGATGGCCTGGCGGCGCTTGAGCAGCTTGCGCTCCTGCTGCGTGAGGCGCTTGATCTTGCCGCGGTGCACCAGGCGCACATCCGCAATGTCGGCTTCCACCCCGCGGTAGCCCAGATCGGCAAACGCTGTGCTGGGCTTGATGCCAGTGTCCTGCATCAGGATCGTGGCCTGCTCCAGCTGCGCTTGCAGCGTGTGCCCGTCGTAGGGGTTGCCATGGAAGGCCCGGGCTGCGACGATGAGGCTGTGCTTCAGGGTGCTGGCAATGCCGACCTTGACGCCGAACTCGTAAGGGCAGCGGGCCTTGCCCTTGTTGATGCACTCCACCTCCGGCGCGTGCCAGGCGTAGAGCTTTCGAGTCCCGTCGGCGGTCTTTCGGTTGGCAGTCTGCGCCACCAGACGCGCCGCCTTGTTGAGGGTGTGGCCAAGAGCACTCTGGATGGCCTGCCCCAGGCGGCTGGCCTTGCGCTCGATCTCGCGCTGCAGCCTGGCCACGATCGTGCGCTGGCGCTTGATGACCCGGCGCATGCGCGCAAACTGCCGCGCGTGCGCATAGCGTCCTGCCTTGCGGGCCAGCTCCTTGCCTTCCTTGGCAAAGGTCTGCTTCAAGGCGATGCCGGCGGCCTTGGCCGCCTCCACCAGCTTGGTGCGTGCCGTCTCCAGCAGCCGGCTGTCGGTGGGGTGCGCCACCGCCTTGGGTTGTACGGTGGTGTCCACCACCACGCGCTTGAGTTCCTGCGGCTTGATGAGTCCGGTTTCCACCGCCACGTTGATGGTCTGCGCCAAGAGTTCTTCCACGCCTTCTTCGCCCAGCAGCCGGCGAAACTTCACCAGCGTCGTGGCGTCGCACGGCCGGCGATGTTCAAAGTACGCCCGCCCCGAGAAGAACTGCCATGTGGGGGTTTCGCCCCAGCGCTCGACCACCCCTTCGTCCGACTCGTTGAAGGCGTGCTTCAGATACAGCAGCGCGATCATCACGCGCAGCGGCACGCGGGGTCGGCCTGCGTTGGACGCCCGAGCTGCGCGCACCGGAGATTCGCCAAAGAGGTCCAGATCGGGCATCGCGACACCTGCGCGCGCTTTGCGCATGAACAGGTGCGACAGCCTTGCTTCCAACTCCTGCCACGGCATGCGTGAGGACAACACCGCCAGCGGATGGCGCAGGTCGATCATCTGATCGAGCCGGGCGCGGAAGAAGTCCTCGGTGGCGGGGCAGGCAAACATCGCAAAACTCCCAGAAAACGGCGCATCAGACCATCAAATCTGGGGGAAATTGTACTCGCAAACAGACAATAACACAAGAAAAATCATGCTGTTATGAATATTTCAGGGGCGACCAAAGATTGCTGCGACCGCGAAGTGATCGCCTGGCGGGCATGGGAGGGCAAAGGGCTGCCCGGTGAGCCGGTGCGCGAGATGTTGATCGAGGCGGTGGAAAAACGCTTTGGCTCGGTGGAGGCGCTGCCCCCTGATCACAGGCTGGAATTCCTCAGCGACAACGGCAGCGCCTACATCGCAGCCCAGACCCGAGCAGTGGCGCGTTCACTGGGCCTCAAGCCGATCAACACGCCGGTGTGCAGTCCGCAGAGCAACGGCATGGCCGAGAGCTTCGTCAACACGTTCAAGCGCGACTACGTGGTTGCCCCTGAAAAATTCACCCCACCGCTCGCAGCGTCCCTGGCATGGGGGTGGTGAGCGCGCGCTTTGCCTGCTCGATGGTTTGTAGCAGGCGCAGCAGCAGACGCAAAAGAACCGCCACAAGGGGGCCGATGCCCCGCTTGGCGATCATGCGCAGCAGCCAGCGGATGTTGTAGCCGGCCGCGCACAGCACCGCGTGCAGCCGATCGCCCCGCTCGCCCTTGAGGTGACAGCGATCCATGCGGCAATCGGCCTTCAGGTGCCCGATGATGGGTTCGATGGCCTGGCGGCGCTTGAGCCGGCGCCGATCGGAGCGACTCAGGCACCGCCAGCGCCCGCGGTGCACGATGCGCACCTGTGGGTTGTCGGCCTCCACCCCGCGGTAGCCCAGGTCCACGTACACCTCGGTGGGAGCGACGGCGTTGTCCTGCATCAGGATGGTGGCCTGTTCGAGCTGCGCCCACAGGGTGTGTCCGTCGTAGGGATTGCCGTGAAAGGCGCGCGCACCCACGACCAGGTTGTGCTGCAGGGTGCTGGCCACACCGACCTTCACCCCGAACTCGTAGGGGCTGCGCGCCTTGCCTTTGCTGATGCAATCGACCTCCGGTGCGTGCCAGGCATACAGCTTGGGATGCCCTGCGTTGGCCTTGCGCTGGCGGCTCTGCGCCATGATCTGTTGCGCCTTGGCCAGCGACTCGCCCAGGGCCTCGCGTGCAGCCTGCGTCAGTGCCGTGGCTTTGCGCTCGATCTCGCGCGCCAAGCGTCCCACGATCGTGGCCTGGCGCTCGATGGTGCGGCGCAGCCGCTTGAACTGCCTGGCATGCGCGTAGCCGGCAGCCTTGCGCCGCAGTCGCTGCCCCTCCTTCGCAAAGGTCTGCTTGAGCTGCACCCCGGCGTTCTTGGCCGCCGCCACGAGCTTGACTCGCGCCACCTCCAGCAGCCGGCTGTCGCTGGGGTGGGCGATGGCCTTGTGCTGCACGGTGCTGTCCACCACCAGGTGCTCGAGCGCCTGCGGCTCGATGAGCTCGAGTTCGACCGCCACATTGATCGTCTGCGCCAGCAGCTCCTCCACCCCCTTCTTCCCCGAGCCACTGGCGAAACTTCACCAGCGTCGTGGCATCGCACGGCAGCCGATCCTCGTAGTAGGCACAGCCCGAGAAATACTGCCAGCGGGGCGTGTCTCTCCAGCGCTGCACCACGCCTTCATCGGACTCGTTGAAGGCGTGCTTGAGGTACAGCAGGCTGATCATGATGCGCAGCGGCACGCGCGGCCGCCCCGCGCGGCTGGTGCGCCGGGTGCGCGCGCGCTGCTCACCGAAGAGGTCGATCGCGTCGTCCAGCGCCTCGACAGCCTGGCTGCGGGGTGCGCGCGCCAGGCGCTGCGCGATCGCGTGCTCGAGCCGCTGCCACGGCATGCGCTGTGCCAGCACCGCCAGTGGGTGGCGCACATCGATCATGTGCTCCAGACGCAGCCGGAAAAAATCCTCGCTGTGCATGCACTCGGCCATGGTCAGAACTCCCAGCAACCGCGTCGAGGGTGGCAAAAAGCTGGGAGAAATTGTACCGCAAAACAGCCAAAAACGAACGCTTTATCAACGGGTTAGGAATATTTCAGGGGCGACGTAAGACGCTCAGGCAGCTGCTGTGGGGCATGCGGCGCAACCCCAGCAGCTGGAGCGCCCGCCAGATCCAGGCGATGCACTGGCTGCAGCGCTCGACGCTCAAAAGCGCGCGGGCGTGGCGGCTGAAGATGGCGCTGCGCGAGGTGTACGCGCGGGCCACAGCGCACAACAGCATCGAACAGGCCGCATCCGACCTCAGGGCCTGGCTGAGCTGGGCGCGGCGCTGTCGGCTCGAGCCGTTCAAGAAGCTGGCCGCCACGCTCAAGGAGCGGTTCGACGCGGTGGTGCGCGGCATGGTCGATCACCGCAGCAACGCCTTCGTCGAGGCGATGAACGGGCTGCTGCAGCAGGCCAAGCGCGCCGCGCGCGGCTTCAGGACGAGCCAGAACTTCATCGCCATCGCCTACCTGCGCATGTCCAAGCTCAAGCACCTGCCGGCCAGTCCGTTCGCGCCGGCGATGCCCCAGTGACAGTGTTGCTTTCCACACGAAACGACATGGAGCCGACTTGACTCTATAGTAGCTATAGAGTGTTAAATCTCAAAATACCCTCCGGATGCTTGCTGGTTTCTGCAAGAGCCTCGCCGGATCAGGAACGAGAAGAATCAAGGACCAATGACTATGACTGATGAATGCCAGAAATCCTGCGGATGTGCGTCCGAGCGGAAGGCGGAGTCCATGACGGGTGCCACGCCGACCGGGACGGGAAGGATGAGTCTGTTCTCGGTGCCGAAGATGGACTGCCCTTCGGAGGAGCGCATGATCCGGCTCGCGCTCGAGAATACGAGCGGGCTGGCCGCACTCGAGTTCGATCTTGGCAAGCGCGAGTTGCGTGTTTTTCACGACGGCCCCGTCGAACCCATTGCAAGCAAGCTTGAAAGTCTCGGCTTGGGCGCCCGTCTCATTGCGTCAACTGAATCGAATGGCCCGCACACTGTCGATGGGCAAAGCGACAGCCAGCCGTCCTCCGAGCAAGAGTCTCGCGCTCTCAAATGGTTGCTTGCCATCAACGCCGCCATGTTTGTCGTCGAAGTGACGACCGGGTGGATTGCGCAGTCCACGGGGCTCATGGCTGACTCACTGGACATGTTCGCGGATGCCGCCGTCTACGGGCTCGCGCTCTACGCCGTCGGCCGTCCTACCGGGCACCAGCTGAAGGCGGCGCGGTTGTCAGGCTGGCTGCAACTGTTGCTCGCGCTCGGCGCAATGTCCGAGGTGCTGCGCCGCTTCGTCTTTGGTAGCGAGCCCGAGCCACCGCTCATGATGGGGATCGCGCTCGTTGCGCTCATTGCAAACGTTACCTGCCTTGTCTTGATCTCCAGTCATCGAAAAGGCGGCGCTCACATGAAGGCAAGCTGGATTTTCTCCACGAACGACGTGCTGGCAAACCTGGGGGTGATCGCGGCCGGGGCGTTGGTCGCCTGGACAGGATCGCGTTACCCCGATTTGGTGATTGGCTCGCTCATCGCGCTGCTGGTATTGAACGGTGCGCGGCGCATCCTGCGCCTCGGTGCCTGAAGCAGGCGAGCGCGGGACATGCCGCCCCGGCAATATCAACGACTGAATTCCCGCCCTGGAATTTCACGCTGCGCTGCCCAATCCAATGGCAAGGCTCGCCGGATCAGGCGCTCCAGCACAAGGCCGACTGCCTTTTCCACCACGCACGCCTCGACGATGTCAGGTGCAAGCCGGGTCAGTTGCGCGATCCGACTTGCATGCCCCCGGTCAATGCTCTCGGCTGCCGCGATCTCGGTGATGGAGGGTCACGCGCGCCCTGACCTCGGCCGGGTTTGCGCTGTCCATCGATGATTTCGGCACCGGGTATTCCTCACTGGCTTACCTCAAGCGATTTCCCGTTCATAAACTGAAGATCGACATCTCGTTCGTGCGGGACATGCTGACCGATCGCAACGATCTCGCCATTGTGTCCGCCATCGTTGCCATGGCGAAGAGCCTCGGCCTCAAGACCCTGGCCGAAGGTGTGGAAGAGGCAGCGCAGGCGGAACACTTGCTGGCATTGGGTTGCGACGAAGCACAGGGGTATTACTTCGCCCGTCCGGAGCCGGCCGAGGTTTTCGCGCGCAGGTGGTTGCAAAGCGCATGTCCGAGTCATGATCTCGGTCAGGACGTGGATCGCCAAGAGCAAGGCCACCTCGGTACATGACGGCAAAGCCGCTCCATGGCACCGGGCCCCGGCGCATGATCACGCCCTCGAGTTCTCTCAAACTCTTCGTAGCGTTCACGCTGATCCGTGATCGGGAGCCGTCAGCCCGGTCGGTTCAACAGCGATCGGGGCCATTGCCTCTGCGAAAGCGCACAGACCAAAGGCACTTGGGCTGGCTCGCCCCAACTGCTTCACCTCATCAGGTTCCGCCTGGGAACTCCAGGCAGAACCGGGTCCTGCCCTGCGCGGACGTCACGCTGATCGATCCTCCATGGGTTTGCATAATGGCGCGGGTAATCGCCAATCCCAGCCCTGCGCCGTCGGTTTCCGGATGTGACCGCGATGGGTCGGCCCGGTAAAAGCGATCGAACAGGCGCGGCAAGATCTTCGGCTCGATGTCCTCGCCGGTGTTCTCGACGCTCACCCGGGTGGCTTGGGAAGACTGGCTAATCTCGATCGTGACCTCGCCATGTGGCGGCGTGTGGCGCAGCGCGTTCGAAAGCAGATTGCTCAGGGCACGGCGGAACATCAAGCGATCACCGACGATCTCGCCCTCACCACGCTGAGCCAGTCTGACGCCCTTCTCCTCGGCGACCGCCTCATAGAACTCAATCAGGGCGTGCGTTTCCTCGGCTGCCGAGAAACGTTCCCGGTTCGGCAGCATCATCCCGCGTTCGGCCTTGGCCAGGAACAGCATATCGGACACCATGCGGCCCAGACGCTGCAGTTCCTCGGCATTGGAAGCCAGGATCTCCCGGTAGGTATCGGCATCGCGCCGGGTAGCCAACGCGACCTGGGTCTGGGTCAGCAGGTTGCTCAGGGGGGTGCGCAGCTCATGCGCCAGATTCGACGAGAACTCCGACAGTCGCGTGAACGCGTCTTCCAGCCGGTCCAGCATCTTGTTGAGTTCGTGAGCCAGATCGGCCATTTCGATGGGTACCGCCTCGACGGGCATGCGCTGGTGCAGCCGCTGGCTCGTGAGCGTGGTGGCTCTGGATTTCATGGCACGCAATGGCGCCAGCCCCTTGTACGCGGCAAACCAGCTCAGCAAGCCACAGATGACGATCGTCACGACGGCATAGGTCATCAGGGTGCGCCGCAACTCCAGCATGAACCGTGTGTGATGCGCCGTGTCCATGGCAACGAGGATGTCCAGCCGCGTCGTTGCGTCATAGGCTGGAATAACCCGGACACGCATCCCGCGAAACGCCTGCCCTGCGTCGGCCCAATGGATCAGCGCGTCGTTGCCGTTGCCTTCATCCGCCGGTGACAGTTCGCGCGGGAGGCGAAATCCTTCGGACTGGAAGAGCGTTTCACCTTTCGAATCGTGGACGCTGACGTACAGCCCGTGATGGTGGCTCAATGCCTCACGCAGCAGCCACTTGGCGTCCTCGGTCGAATTGGATCGCGCCAAAATATCCTCGATCAGGTGCTGCTTGTCCTGCAGCGCCATGTGATCCAGCTCGATGAAATGCCGCTCGGATGCAGCGATGACCAACAAGGCCAATCCAAACACCACAGCCCCAGCCGCCAACGTAAAGAAGAGGGTGAGCCGGGTCGTCAGTGACAGGGAGCGAAACATTCAGCGCTCCTCCGGTGCTTCCAATACGTAACCCATGCCACGTACGGTGTGGATCAGCTTGACCTCATGACCCTCATCAATCTTCGCGCGCAAGCGCCGGATGGCCACCTCGATCACATTGGTATCGCTGTCGAAATTCATGTCCCAGACCTGCGAGGCGATCAGCGAGCGGGGCAGAACCTCGCCATGACGGCGCATCAGCAGTTCCAGCAAGCCGAACTCTTTGGCCGTCAGGCTGATTCGTCGCCCGCCGCGTGAAACGCGTCGGCGCAGCAGGTCCAGTTCGAGATCGGCCACGCGCAGCACGGTGCTCTCGTTGCCACTGCGCCCCCGGCGCAGGATCGTGCGCACGCGGGCCAGCAATTCGGCAAAGGAGAAAGGCTTGACCAGATAGTCGTCCGCACCGAGTTCAAGGCCTTTGACCCGGTCTTCCACCTGATCGCGTGCGGTCAGGAACAGCACCGGCATCTGCAGGCCGCGATGGCGCAAGGACTGCAGTACCTGCCAGCCGTCGAGGCCGGGCAGCATCACATCCAGGATGACCAGGTCGTACTCGCCCTGCAAGGCCAGGTGCAGACCATCGGCGCCGTCTTGCGCCAGATCGACCACGAAACCCGCTTCGCTCAAGCCTTGTCGCAGGTAGTCGCCCGTTTTGGGTTCATCTTCAACGATCAGTAGTTGCCCCTGAAAAATTCACCCCACCGCTCGCAGCGTCCCTGGCATGGGGGTGGTGAGCGCGCGCTTTGCCTGCTCGATGGTTTGTAGCAGGCGCAGCAGCAGACGCAAAAGAACCGCCACAAGGGGGCCGATGCCCCGCTTGGCGATCATGCGCAGCAGCCAGCGGATGTTGTAGCCGGCCGCGCACAGCACCGCGTGCAGCCGATCGCCCCGCTCGCCCTTGAGGTGACAGCGATCCATGCGGCAATCGGCCTTCAGGTGCCCGATGATGGGTTCGATGGCCTGGCGGCGCTTGAGCCGGCGCCGATCGGAGCGACTCAGGCACCGCCAGCGCCCGCGGTGCACGATGCGCACCTGTGGGTTGTCGGCCTCCACCCCGCGGTAGCCCAGGTCCACGTACACCTCGGTGGGAGCGACGGCGTTGTCCTGCATCAGGATGGTGGCCTGTTCGAGCTGCGCCCACAGGGTGTGTCCGTCGTAGGGATTGCCGTGAAAGGCGCGCGCACCCACGACCAGGTTGTGCTGCAGGGTGCTGGCCACACCGACCTTCACCCCGAACTCGTAGGGGCTGCGCGCCTTGCCTTTGCTGATGCAATCGACCTCCGGTGCGTGCCAGGCATACAGCTTGGGATGCCCTGCGTTGGCCTTGCGCTGGCGGCTCTGCGCCATGATCTGTTGCGCCTTGGCCAGCGACTCGCCCAGGGCCTCGCGTGCAGCCTGCGTCAGTGCCGTGGCTTTGCGCTCGATCTCGCGCGCCAAGCGTCCCACGATCGTGGCCTGGCGCTCGATGGTGCGGCGCAGCCGCTTGAACTGCCTGGCATGCGCGTAGCCGGCAGCCTTGCGCCGCAGTCGCTGCCCCTCCTTCGCAAAGGTCTGCTTGAGCTGCACCCCGGCGTTCTTGGCCGCCGCCACGAGCTTGACTCGCGCCACCTCCAGCAGCCGGCTGTCGCTGGGGTGGGCGATGGCCTTGTGCTGCACGGTGCTGTCCACCACCAGGTGCTCGAGCGCCTGCGGCTCGATGAGCTCGAGTTCGACCGCCACATTGATCGTCTGCGCCAGCAGCTCCTCCACCCCTTCTTCCCCGAGCCACTGGCGAAACTTCACCAGCGTCGTGGCATCGCACGGCAGCCGATCCTCGTAGTAGGCACAGCCCGAGAAATACTGCCAGCGGGGCGTGTCTCTCCAGCGCTGCACCACGCCTTCATCGGACTCGTTGAAGGCGTGCTTGAGGTACAGCAGGCTGATCATGATGCGCAGCGGCACGCGCGGCCGCCCCGCGCGGCTGGTGCGCCGGGTGCGCGCGCGCTGCTCACCGAAGAGGTCGATCGCGTCGTCCAGCGCCTCGACAGCCTGGCTGCGGGGTGCGCGCGCCAGGCGCTGCGCGATCGCGTGCTCGAGCCGCTGCCACGGCATGCGCTGTGCCAGCACCGCCAGTGGGTGGCGCACATCGATCATGTGCTCCAGACGCAGCCGGAAAAAATCCTCGCTGTGCATGCACTCGGCCATGGTCAGAACTCCCAGCAACCGCGTCGAGGGTGGCAAAAAGCTGGGAGAAATTGTACCGCAAAACAGCCAAAAACGAACGCTTTATCAACGGGTTAGGAATATTTCAGGGGCGACTCAGTATCTTCATGAGGGTGCTCGGCCATATCGAATAGCCGCTAGTGTGACGATTTTGGGTGCACCTGACATGAAGATAACAAACATGTAATCTAACGAACAGCATCCTGACAGGGTGGCTCCATAGCATCTCACCCACGACTTCAGTAACTCATCGCGAGAAGCCCATGTCATCTTTGAGTCCGTTTCATTTGCCATTGCCGTTGATGCCCTCGCGGCGGCGTTTCGTGCGCGGCTTGGTCGCCGGCGGCGTGATGGTCGGCCTGTCACCCTGGGTGCGTGCTGCGGCACAGGGGCTGGCCGACACGCGCACGGGTGCAGCGCCCGTGCTCAGCGGCACGAATATTGACCTGGTGGTCGCCGAATCGCCGGTCAACTTCACCGGCACACCAAGGATGGCGACCACCATCAACGGCTCCATCCCGGCGCCAACGCTCAAACTTCGGGAAGGCGACACGGTCACCATCCGCGTCACCAACCGCCTGCGCGAGGCCACCTCGATCCACTGGCACGGGATCATCCTGCCCTACCAGATGGACGGGGTGCCTGGGGTCAGTTTCCCGGGCATCGCCCCTGGCGAAACCTTCACCTACCAGTTTCGCCTCGAACAAACCGGCACCTACTGGTATCACTCGCACTCCGGCACGCAGGAGCAGACCGGCATGTACGGGGCCTTGATCGTCGAGCCGCGTGAGGCAGACCCCATCCGCGCCGACCGCGACCATGTCGTGCTGCTGTCCGACTGGACCGACGAAGACCCCATGCGGGTGCTCGCCAAGCTCAAGGCGCAAAGCGACTACTACAACTTCAATCAGCCGACGGCGATCGATTTTTTCCGTGACGTGGCCGACATGGGGCTCTCCCGCGCACTGGACAAACGTGCGATGTGGAACCACATGCGGATGAACCCGACCGACCTGGCCGATCTCTCGGGGGCGACATTGACCTACCTGATGAACGGCGTCACCCCTGCCGGCAATTGGACTGGCCTGTTTCGGCCGGGCGAGCGCGTGCGTCTGCGGTTCATCAACGGCGCGGCCAACACCTTCTACGACGTGCGCATCCCGGGGCTCAAGATGACGGTGGTGCAAAGCGACGGGCAGAACGTCGAGCCCGTCACCGTCGATGAGTTCCGCTTCGGGCCGGGCGAGACCTACGACGTGATCGTCACGCCCCGAGAGGACGCCTACACGATCTTCGCGCAATCGATGGATCGAACCGGCTTCGCCCGCGGCACGCTCGCGGTGCGCGAGGGCTTGAACGCCGCCGTGCCTGCTCTCGATCCCGTCGAATGGCTCACCATGGCCGACATGATGGGCGCGATGGACCACGGCGCGATGGGGCATGGCGGCTCGGCCATGGGCGCGATGGACCACGGCGCGATGGGCCACGACATGCCGGGCATGAAGCACGACATGTCCGGCATGAACCATGGCGCGATGGCCATGGATCACGGCCAGCACGCGATGCATGGCATGACCGGCGGCGCGATGGCCAAGCCCAGCGCCACGGTCCGTCACGCACGCACGGAATACGGCCCAAGCACGGATATGCGGGTGGACATGCCGCGCACCAATCTTGACGATCCGGGCATTGGCCTGCGCAACAACGGCCGGCGCGTGCTGACGCTGGCGGATCTCAGGACGATCGGTGGTCCTCTCGACCCACGCGGGGCCGAGCGCGAGATCGAGCTGCACCTCACCGGCAACATGGAGCGCTATGCCTGGTCGCTCGACGGCCTCGAGTTCGGCAAGAGCACGCCGGTGCATCTGAAGTATGGCGAGCGGGTGCGCATCATCCTGCACAACGACACGATGATGACCCACCCGATGCATTTGCATGGGCTGTGGAGCGAGGTGGAAACACCCGACGGGCAGTTCCTGGTGCGTCGCCACACCATCCCGGTGCAGCCCGCGCAGCGCGTCAGCTTCCTCGTGACCGCCGACGCCCTGGGGCGTTGGGCCTGGCACTGCCACCTGATGTTGCACATGGACATGGGCATGTTCCGTGTGGTGGTCGTGTCATGAAACTCATCCCAAGTAGATTCGCCATGAAACCCTGCTCTCTCTTCACGGCGGCGCTGGTGCTGCTCGGTGCGGCGCCCGTCTGGGCGCAAACACCGACGGAAGGCGGCGCCCATGCTGCGCACTCGGGCGCGGCTGCCGCCCCAACGCGCGCCCCATCGTCCGCGAACGCCACCATGGACCACGGCAGCATGCGCATGCAAGGCGGAGCCGCCCCCGCCGATGCCCGCGATCCGCACGCGTATGCCAATGGCTTGACCTTGGAGTCGGGCCCGTACGCATTTCCTGGGCCACGGCAACTGCGGCTGTCCGATGAACATGCGTTTGGCAGCGTGCTCCTCGATCGCCTGGAGCGCGTCGACACGAAGGACGGCAACGCCACCGCCTATGAGGCGCAAGCCTGGTTCGGCGGCACCTACGACCGCCTGGTCCTCAAGGCCGAGGGTGACGTCGCCAAAGGCAAACTGGAGGAGGCACGCACGGAGGTCCTGTGGGGCCATGCGATCGCCTCGTACTGGGACACCCAACTCGGGGTGCGGCTGGACAGCGGCACGGGGCCTGACCGGACTTGGCTCGCTGTGGGCATCCAAGGGCTCGCCCCGTACTGGTTCGACGTCGATGCCACCGCCTACGTCGGCAGCTCGGGACGCACGGCACTGCGCCTGTCGGGCGAGTACGAACTCCTGCTCACCCAGCGCCTGATTCTGCAGCCCCGCATGGAAGTCAATCTGTATGGCCGGCGCGATGAAGCGCGTGGCCTGGGCAGCGGGCTGGCCGATGCCACCATAGGGCTGCGCCTGCGTTACGAATTCTCGCGCCAGTTCGCGCCCTACGTCGGCGTCGAATGGGCTCGCAAGTTCGGACAGACCGCCGATTTTGCGCGCGCCGAAGGACAGCGTACCCGGGAAACGCGTTATGTGGCGGGTGTGCGGCTGTGGTTCTAGAAGCCGCCACGCGCAACTCCGATCTTATTCACCAACCCTAAGGAGAAACCGATGATGAAGAAAACCTTGAGCGTTTTGGCGCTGAGCGCGTTGCCTGTGTTGGCGCTGGCCGCCGGCAATCATCAGGGCGGCCATGGCATGGCCGGGCACGACATGCAAGGCATGCACGGTTCGATGCACGGTGGCGCATCACACTCCAACGTCGGCAAACCAGGCGATCCCGCCAAGGTCGACCGCACCATCGAGGTGGTCATGGACGACTCGATGCGGTTCACGCCCGCCACCATCACGGTCAAAAAGGGCGAGACGATCCGCTTCTTTGTCAAAAACGCGGGCAAGGTGCCGCATGAAATGGTGGTCGGCTCCTTGCAGGAGCTCAAAGAACACGCTGAGATGATGCGCAAGATGCCCCAGATGCAGCATGCCGAGCCGAACATGGTGACGCTCCAGCCTGGCCAGCGCGGCGGGCTGGTTTGGCAGTTCGATCAGCCCGGTACGGTGGACTTCGCCTGCCTCATCCCCGGCCATATGGAAGCGGGCATGGTGGGCAAGATCGTCGTCGAATAAGCAGCGTCACCGGGGGTCCTTGTCATGCACCAAACCGTTGATCAACCGTTCCCCCGGCGGCGCAGGCTGCTGCTGGCGGTGCTTGCGCTGAGTCTTCCCTCCCTGGCACCAGCCGCCGCACCGCAGACGCTTGCCGTGCAGGTGTGGAAGGACCCGAACTGTGGGTGTTGCAAGGACTGGATTGCCCACCTGGAGAAAAGCGGATTCCGCGTGAATGCCGTCGACCAGGGCAACGGCGCGGCCCGCGCTCGCCTCGGGATGCCGCAGAAATTCGGTTCCTGCCATACGGCCCTGATCCAGGGCTATGTGATCGAAGGCCACGTACCCGCCACGGACATCCAGCGGCTGCTCAAGGAAAAGCCCCAAGCCCTGGGCTTGGCGGTGCCGGGCATGCCCATTGGTTCACCCGGCATGGACGGGCCGGTGTATGGCGGCCGACGTGATGCCTACCAGGTCTTGCTGGTTGGGAAAGACGGGTCGGCACAAGTGTTCAGTTCCCATCCATGAAGAAACCCCTCACCCGGCGATGAGCGCGACGCATCATGATCACCACCCCGACACGCGTGGCTCGTCCGGCCTGAGCCGGCGTGTCAGGATCGCGTTGCTGATGGTTGCCCTCATCGGCGGCTTCTATCTGCTGCGCGAGCACTGGATCCATGTCGCAGGCAATTGGGTGTACCTGTTGCTGCTGGCGTGCCCGCTGATGCACCTGCTGCATGGCCACGGTGGCGATGGCGGGCATGGTGCGCCGCCCGACAAACCCGCCAACAGGGAGGCGTGAAGTCATGGACCTGCGATCAGACCACGAACACCGCCGACACGCCCACGACCACCCGAGCGCACTGCAGTGGGCCGAAGGTCTGAAGGACCCTGTCTGCGGCATGGACGTGACCGCGCAGTCCGAGCACCACGTCGAGCACGCAGGCCGACTCTTTTACTTCTGCAGCGCCAAGTGCCGGGCGAAGTTCGTCGCCGAACCGGCGCGCTATGCCCACAGCGGCCACGCGCCTTCGTCTGTCGAAGCGCCGGCGCTGGCGGCAGGCACGATCTACACCTGCCCCATGCACCCCGAGATCCGGCAGGATCACCCCGGCTATTGTCCGAAGTGCGGCATGGCGCTGGAGCCGGTGCTGCCCGATCTCCAAGAAGAAGAGAGTCCCGAGCTGCGCGATTTCCAGCGCCGCTTCTGGTACACCCTGCCGCTGACCGTCATGGTCACTGTGCTGGCCATGTTCGGCCACCAGTTGCATTGGTTCGAGGCGCGCACACAGACCTGGATCGAACTCGTTTTGTCCCTGCCCATCGTCCTGTGGGCGGGCTGGCCGTTCTTCGTGCGCGGCTGGCAGTCCGTGGTCCATCGCAGCCCGAACATGTGGACCCTGATCGCGCTGGGCACCGGGGCGGCGTTCGTCTACAGCGTGGCGGCGACCGTGGCCCCACAACTGTTCCCGGACTCGTTCGTGTCCATGGGACGGGTCGCGGTGTACTTCGAGGCGGCGGCGGTGATCATTTCCCTGACCCTGCTGGGGCAGGTACTGGAACTCAAGGCGCGTTCGCAGACCTCGGCCGCCATCAAGTCCTTGCTCGGACTGACCCCCAAGACCGCCCGGCGCCTTCGCGACGATGGCACGGAAGAGGACGTGCCCCTGACGCACATCCATGTCGGCGATCGGCTGCGCATTCGACCCGGCGAAAAGGTTCCGGTAGATGGTACGGTAATCGAGGGCAGCAGCGCTGTGGACGAATCGATGCTGACGGGGGAGTCCCTGCCCGTGACCAAGCGGGTGGGCGACAAGGTCATCGGTGCGACGCTCAATACCAGTGGCGCGCTCGTCATGGTCGCCGAACGTGTCGGCTCGGCGACCATGCTGTCCCAGATTGTGCAGATGGTGGCGCAGGCGCAGCGGTCCAAGGCGCCGATGCAGCGCATGGCCGATGTCGTGGCGGGCTATTTCGTGGTCGCGACGGTGTCCATCGCCGTGCTGACCTTTTTTGCCTGGGGCCTGTTCGGGCCGGAACCGCGTTGGGTTTTTGGCCTCATCAACGCCGTGGCTGTGCTGATCATCGCCTGCCCCTGCGCGCTGGGCTTGGCCACGCCCATGTCGATCATGGTGGCGACCGGGCGAGGGGCTACGCAGGGGGTGCTGTTTCGCGATGCCGCCGCGATCGAGAAAATGCGCCAGGTCGATACCCTGATCGTCGACAAGACCGGCACATTGACCGAGGGCCGGCCGCGCTATCAGACGACGATCGCAGCCGAAGGCTTCACCGCCGGCGAAGCCTTGCGACTGGCTGCCAGCCTCGACCAGGGCAGCGAGCACCCGCTGGCGGAAGCCATCGTCACGGCGGCGCGCGAGCAGGGCCTGGTGCTCTCACGCGCCGAGGAGTTCGACTCGCACTCAGGCATCGGCGTGCGCGGGCGCGTCGATGGACATGCCGTGGCACTGGGCAACACCGCGCTGATGGAACAGCTCGGTGTGGACGTGCGGCCATTGGCCGAGCGGGCGGAGGCGCTGCGCGGTGAGGGTGCCAGCGTGATGCATCTGGCCGTCGATGGCGTGCTCGCCGCAGTCCTGGCCGTCGCCGACCCGGTGAAGAAGACCACACCGCAAGCGCTGGCGTCGTTGCGCGCGGAGGGCTTGCGCGTCGTCATGGCCACGGGCGACGGTCTGACCACGGCCAAGGCCGTGGCGGCGCGCTTGGGCATCGATGAGGTGCATGGCGAGGTCAAGCCCGCCGACAAACTGCAACTGGTGGAGCGGCTGCAGCGCGAGGGGCGTATCGTTGCGATGGCTGGTGACGGCATCAATGATGCCCCGGCCTTGGCAAAGGCCGACGTCGGTATCGCCATGGGCACCGGCACCGACGTGGCGATGAACAGCGCACAGATCACGCTCGTCAAGGGTGACCTGCGCGGTATTGCGGTGGCGCGCGCCTTGTCAGTGGCCACGGTCCGCAACATGAAGCAGAACCTGATGTTCGCCTTTCTCTACAACGCACTGGGCATTCCCATTGCGGCCGGCGTGCTGTATCCGCTCACCGGTTGGCTGCTTTCACCGTTGATCGCCGCCCTGGCGATGAGTTTCAGCTCCGCATCGGTGATCGGCAATGCGCTGCGTTTGCGCGGCGTCCGTCTTGTCTGAACACGAGGATCGTCGCGCGTGCCGTGGTGGGTGCTGGTTGCACTCCCAGATCGCTGGGTCTGTCGTATCGGTTGCCACCCGACGTTGGACACCTGATCCCTATCGAGGCCTGGAATGCTCTCGACCACGGCACCTGAGCCGCCTCACACCGATACCGCACTTGGCGCCCAGTCGGCATCGCCATAAGCACTTGCACCGATGTGGCGATGAGTCCGCGCCCCGCCTCGGTGAGCAGGAATGCATTGAGATTGGCACACGATTAATCCCGATCCCATCCCGAATGGATCTGATATATACGTAACGGCCGTCTCATCTTCCCGTCAGCGGTGACTTCGCAGAATACATACTGAAGACCGTTGCACAACCCCGCCGAGCGGGGGCTTCCTCTCCTTTTCGTCGCCTGGATGCCTCTTTTTTGAGCAGCTTGCGCGGTGTTTTCCCTGTTTGCCCCACCCCAGGCGGGGCTCTGTTGGGCCTTTCGCCCGCTTCTGCCCTCACGCGGGCGCACTGGCCCCCTGTGTCTGCAGCCGCATGAGCTTGCGGTGAGCTTTGAGCAGGTTGAAGCCGATCGCTGCCCAGCACATCTGCGCCTGCACCTTCGCCCGCCCGAAGTAGCGCGCACGATCCAGATGGAAGCGCCGCTTCATCGTGCCGAAGCACTGCTCGACCTTGTAGCGCACAGTGCCGATCAGGCGGTTCAAGGCTTTGAGCACCGCATCGAGCGGGTGCCCCCGCGTGGCCTTGTGCTGGATGAAGTCAGTGATACCACGCTCACGCAGATACTGCCGGTTGGCAGCACTCGCGTAGCCTTTATCGGCAAGCACCCCATCGGGCGTGGCGCCAGTGGCGGCGATGTGGGCTTCGATGATTTGGGGCAGCTTGTTCACTTCGGCCTCGTTGGCCGGGTGGACTTCGACGTGTTGCACATAGCCGTCTTCGGTGTCCGTGGTGGCGTAGCCACGGTAGCCGTGATAGGACTGCTTGCCTTTCTTGAGCCAGCGCGCATCCGCATCGGCGCTGGTCGTGATTTGTGGTTCCTCTTCGCTGACCTCGATGGTCACGCGCGGACGGGCAGCACTTTCGATGATGGTGGCATCCACGATCGCGCCCGTGCTGCCCTGGACCTTGACGCCGATGGCTTCGAGCTGGCGGTTGATGCTGCAAAGCAGCCGCTGATCGAGCTTGGCTTGCACCAAGCGGTTGCGAAAGCGACAGATGGTGCTGGCATCGGGCATCTCCCCGGCCGAGGGGTCGAAGCCACAGAAGACCATGAAGTCGATGCGTACCTTGAGCGCCCGCTCCAGTTCCGCATCCGACAGCCCATGCCACTGACCCAAGAGCATGAGCTTGAACATCGACAGCGGCGCATACGGCTCGGGGCCGCCACCGCGGGTGAGCTCGCGCCGGTACAGGCCCTTGAGCTGCGCGCCGATCGCCTTCCAATCGATGAGCTGGTGCAGCTTGTAGGTCGGCGTGTCTTCGATCAGGGGGCGTGCGCCCAGCAGGAAGAAGCTCTCGGTGGTCATGCTCTGGCGGCAGCGGCTGTCCGATACCGGTATTGGACATCACCCTGCACGCGCAGCCATCGGGGGATGTACCAGTTATGCAACGGTCTCTACTGTGCAGTCGCACAAGGCATTGACAGAAATGCCTTCACGTTTGATTGAAAGGAGTGTAGAGATGAAAGCCAGGATTACCGCTGTTGTCGCCGCCACCGTGCTGAGCGCCATCGTAACCCCATCGTTCGCTGGTCACGCGGCAGCGGCCAGCGCCAAGAAAATGTTCCTCCTCAAGGACGGTGGAACCCTGTATGTATTCGAGGACGGCAAGATGGCGCTGGAAGACAAGTTCGGACGGGCTATCCACCTGAAAGAGGGGCAATCGCTCGAAACGGTCGATGGCCAGAAGATTACAGCCAACGGCAACGAGGTCGCTCGACTCGATGGTCTTCTCCGTCAGGGTCATTCCGGCGGTTGACTACTCGATTCAATTCGTGAACTGCACGCCAGCGGATGTCGGGCCAACTCGTTGACCAACACGCGCTGGCGGGCCATCGGTCATAGCTGGGGCTAACCACTCGATGGTAGGCTGCGACGCTACCGGTCAATCGGCGCCGCACAAGGTGAGAGTCCGCCCTGCACTGACTGACCGGCGTTCATTGCCGAGGCCATTGCGTCCACAACAACCCGCAGGATTGCCCGGGATTGCTCAATCGTTGAGAGAGTGGGTTGGATTCCGGTCGCGTCTGCACCACCAGTCATCGCGCCCAGCCGTCGTGCTGGGCGTTTTCGTTTCTGGGCAAGAAGCGGTCCGGTCATCCGGCACGGGCTGCCCAAAAGGGTCGGTGTGACCGGCGGGGCGGCAGGATCCCCATCGACGTCGGGGTGCGAGAGACGCTCCCGACGGGAGATTGGCGTAGCGCGTCAACGGGATGGCGCCGGGGGCCATGGCGGCAAGCGGACCGGCGTACCACAGTGCGGTCCTCTCGACACACGAACGGATGGACACGCCCATGAACACCTGGAACCGCTGGATGCTCGGTGCCTTGGTCGCCGCCAGCCCCGTCGTCGCCACGCCGGCCGGCGTGTCGTCGGCACCGCCCGCGACGACGCGTTACCTGACCCTCGGCGAAGGTCGCCTGGCGTACGACGACACGGGCGGCTCGGGCCCGCTGGTCGTGGCGATCCCCGGGATGGGAGACTTGCGTTCGGAGTACCGCGCGCTGCGGCCGCTGCTGTGGCAGGCGGGGTATCGCGTCGTGACCCTCGACGTGCGGGGCCACGGGGAGACGTCGGCGCGTTGGAGCGACTACTCGGCGCACGCCGTCGGCCGCGATGCGCTGGCCCTGATCGAGCACCTGGGCGCAGGGCCCGCGGTGATTCTGGGCAACTCGTTTGCGGCGGGGTCGGCACTGTGGGCCGCTCACGACGCGCCGGACCGGGTGCGCGGTGTCGTGCTGTTGGGGCCGATCGTGCGCGATGGTCCGCCGTCCTGGCTGGCGCGCATGGCCGTGGCCGTTGGCTTCGGCGGTCCGTGGCGGGTGGCGTTCTGGATGGCGTATTGGAACAGCCTGTTCCCCGCGCGCCAACCGGCGGACCACGCCGCGGCCAAGGCAGCGCTGGCGGCCAACCTGCGCGAGCCGGGCCGCATGGAGGCGCTGCGCACGATGGTCGGTTTGTCCAAGGCCGACACCGAGGCCATCGTCGCCCGCGGCCGCGTGCCGGCGCTGGTGGTGATGGGGTCGCGCGATCCGGACTTCCCGGATGCCGTGGCCGAGGCGCACTGGTTGGGCGCGGTGCTGGGCACCGACCCGGTGATCGTCGACGGTGCCGGGCATTACCCCCACTTGGAGATGCCCGAGCGCGTGGCCCCGCCGCTGCTGGCGTTCCTCTCGCGCGTGTGCGCGCCGTGAGCGCGGGATGCGTTTTGGATGCGAGCGCCCGTGCAGCCCTCAGTGTCGCCTGCGCCGCGCGGCCGACGGGGTCATGCCGGTCCAGCGCTTGAAGGCGCGGTGGAACGCGCTGGGCTCCGAAAAACCCAGCAGGTAGGCCACCTCGCCCAGCGCCAGCCGTTCATCGGCGAGGTAGCGCAGGGCGAGCTCGTGGCGCACCTGGTCCACCAGTTGGGCGTAGGGCGTGCCCTCGGCGTGCAGGTGCCGCTGCAAACTGCGCTCACTGCGGTGCAGGTGCCGCGCCACCTGCGCGAGGGTCGGTGGCCCATCGGCCATGTGCTCGGTCAACAGGCGGCGCACCTGTGCGGTCAGCGTCTCGGCCGCGGACGGGAGGGTTGCCAACCGCTGTTCGGCGTGGGCCGTGACGATGCGCGACAGTCCCGGGTCGGCGGCCGGCACCGGGCGGTCGAGCATCGCGGCCGACAACACCAGACACGATGCCGGCGCATCAAACCGCGGCACGACGCCCAACATGGCCCGGTAAGCCTCGGCGTGCCCGGGGTTGGGATGCGCGAAGTCGACCGCGAGCGCCTGCACCGGTTCGCCACAGAGCTGCGACGCCACCACCACCAGCGAGGCGAGGGTGAACTCCGCCGCGTGCCGGCACGGCCGCCGCGCGGTGTCCGCAAAGCGATGGGTGATGCGTACGGTAGGGCCGTCGATCGATACCTCGAACGTCGCCAGGTCGTGCATCAGGCGGTTGTAGCGCGCGAGGCGCTGCAGCGCGGCGCGCAGGTCGGGTGCTGTGCGCACGGCATAGTCCAACACGTCGAAACCCCCGGGGCGGATCGTTGTCGCGGTGCGCAGGCCAAACAGCGGGTCATGCGCCCACTCGGCCGCCAGGTTCCACAGCCGCTCCTCGACGGAGAGCGGCATGCGTGCCTCCACGTCCGCGAGCCACGCGGGGTCAAAGCCCGATGCGGCCATCAGCCGATGCGCATCGACGCCGCGCGCCGTCGCGGCCTGCACGATCAGCGCGCCGATGCGGGCCGAGACCCGGGGGTTGTCGGCACGAGGGCGCCCGGCGCGGGATCGGTTCGACAACGCGGCATTCATGCGTCATCATCGTAACCGCAGGACACCAAGACCGAAGCGGCACGCCGTGCACAGCGTGGATGAACGGCATCACGACGCGCCCGCATCGGACGGGCCAGCCGTACCGGTGGCACGTCAACGACGGCGAGGAGGTGTTTGCCGTGCTCGGCGGCGAGGTGGAGATGCGCTACCGGCAGGACGGGCGGGAGTACCATCGCGCCCATGCTCACCGTCACCACCCTCAACCTCAACGGCATCCGCTCGGCCGCCAGCAAGGGGCTGGCGGACTGGGTGGCTGCCGCCGCCCCCGATCTGCTGTGCGTGCAGGAGCTCAAGGCGCAGCCGCAGGACCTGGCCGGGCGCTTCGACACGCTGGCCGGGTTGCGCGGCCATTTTCACTGCGCGGCGCGCAAAGGCTACTCGGGCGTCGGGATCTACAGCCGGCACGAGCCGAGCGACGTCGTCGTCGGCATCGGCGTGCCCGAGTTCGACGACGAGGGGCGTTACGTCGAGCTGCGCTTCGACACGCCCGCGCACAAGCGCAGCGTGGTGAGCGTCTATTTCCCGAGCGGCTCCTCCGGCGACGAACGGCAGCAGGCGAAGTTTCGCTTTCTGGACGAGATCGCGCCGCAGCTGGCGCGGCTGGCCGCGACGCGCGAGTGCCTGGTGTGTGGCGACATCAACATCGCGCACACCGAGCGGGACCTGAAAAACTGGCGCAGCAACCAGAAAAACAGCGGCTTTCTGCCCGAGGAACGGGCGTGGATGACGCGGCTGCTCGCCGACGGGGCCTGGGTCGACGTGTACCGCCGCCTGTACCCGGATGCCGGCGAGGAGGGCTACACGTGGTGGAGCAACCGCGGTCAGGCGTGGGCGAAGAACGTCGGCTGGCGCATCGACTACCACCTGGCCACGCCGGGCTGGGCCGCGGCGGCGCGCGACGCCACCATCTACAAGGCGCAGCGCTTCAGCGACCACGCGCCGTTGACGGTGACGTACGCGCTCGGGCTGTGACGCCGCTGGCCCGGCGGGTCAAGGCGCCGCTGGTGCTCCCTGAACCCAGCGGGCGGGGCGCGCGCGACCGTGTGCGCCGGTGGTAGGCCCGTGGTGGGCTTGCAGTCCGCTGGGCCTCGTGATACAGTTGAGGGCTTTTCGGGCTCGACCCGAAAGGGTGAGCTCTTCTTCTCACGTTTAGGGACGTTATGCCAACCATCAACCAACTCGTGCGCCACGGGCGGACGGCCGAAAAGGCCAAGTCCAAGAGCCCGGCGATGCAAAACTGCCCCCAGCGCCGGGGCGTGTGCACCCGCGTCTACACCACGACGCCGAAGAAGCCGAACTCCGCGCTGCGCAAGGTCGCCAAGGTGCGCCTGACCAACGGCTTCGAGGTCATCTCCTACATCGGCGGTGAAGGCCATAACCTGCAGGAGCACTCGGTGGTGCTCGTGCGCGGCGGTCGTGTGAAGGACCTGCCGGGTGTGCGTTACCACATCGTGCGTGGTTCGCTGGACCTGCAGGGCGTCAAAGACCGCAAGCAGGCGCGCTCCAAGTACGGCGCGAAGCGGCCCAAGAAGGCCTGATCGGCGGTGGTGCCGCTGCACGCGTGTGTGGCCGTCATGCGGCTGTCACGCATCGGTGTCGAAATGCCTGGCTGGCGGGTGTTTCGGCAGTGTGACCCCGGTGCGCCGGAGGTCGAGTAAGTGAGGGTCCCGTGTCGGCCCTCGAGGCACCCCGGGTGCCAACTGAAGCAAAGAGGTAACGAACATGCCACGTCGTCGCGAAGTCCCCAAACGTGAAATCCTGCCGGATCCGAAGTTCGGCAACGTCGAGCTCTCCAAGTTCATGAACGTCATCATGGAGAGCGGCAAGAAGGCCGTGGCCGAGCGCATCGTCTACGGCGCGCTGGAGCACATCGAGAAGAAGACGGGCAAGGACCCGCTCGAGGTGTTCAGCACCGCGATCAACAACGTCAAGCCGCTGGTGGAAGTCAAGTCCCGCCGTGTCGGGGGCGCCAACTACCAGGTGCCGGTGGAAGTGCGCCCCGTGCGCCGTCAGGCGCTGGCGATGCGCTGGATCAAGCAGGCCGCGCGCAAGCGCAGCGAGAAGTCGATGGCGCTGCGCCTGGCCAACGAGCTGATCGAGGCCACCGAAGGCCGCGGCGGCGCGATGAAGAAGCGCGACGAAGTCCACCGCATGGCCGAAGCCAACAAGGCGTTCAGCCACTTCCGCTTCTGACGCGTCGGCGTCCCGGCTGCGCCCCTCACGTCCAAGCCCGCCGTCACCGCGATCCGAGGCCGGCGGGCTTGGCCCATCCGAATCTGGAGTTTTCTCATGGCACGTACCACGCCCATCGAGCGTTACCGCAACATCGGCATCTCGGCGCACATCGACGCCGGCAAGACCACCACCACCGAGCGCATCCTGTACTACACCGGCGTCAACCACAAGATCGGTGAAGTGCACGACGGCGCCGCCACCATGGACTGGATGGAGCAGGAGCAGGAGCGCGGCATCACCATCACGTCGGCGGCCACGACCTGCTACTGGCGCGGGATGGACCTCAACTACCCCGAGCACCGCTTCAACATCATCGACACCCCGGGTCACGTGGACTTCACCATCGAGGTGGAGCGCTCGATGCGCGTGCTCGACGGCGCGTGCATGGTGTACTGCGCGGTGGGCGGTGTGCAGCCGCAGTCCGAGACCGTCTGGCGGCAGGCCAACAAATACCGCGTGCCGCGCCTGGCGTTCGTCAACAAGATGGACCGCGTTGGCGCCAACTTCTTCAAGGTCTATGAGCAGATCAAGACCCGCCTGAAGGGCAACCCGGTGCCGATCGTCATCCCGATCGGGGCCGAGGACAACTTCCAGGGCGTCGTCGACCTCATCAAGATGAAGGCCATCATCTGGGACGAGGCGACCCAGGGCATGAAGTTCGAGTACCGCGACATTCCGGCCGATCTGGTGGATCAGGCCCAGGAGTGGCGCGAGAAGATGGTCGAAGCCGCGGCCGAGGCCAGCGAAGAGCTGATGAACAAGTACCTCGAGACCGGTGATCTGAGCGAGGACGAGATCATCGCCGGCCTGCGTCAGCGCACCATCGCGGTGGAAATCCAGCCGATGCTGTGCGGCACCGCGTTCAAAAACAAGGGCGTGCAGCGCATGCTCGACGCCGTCATCCAGTTCCTGCCCTCGCCGGTGGACATCCCGCCCGTGGCCGGTACCGATGAAAACGAGCAGCCCGCCACACGCCGCGCGGACGACGAGGAGAAGCTCTCGGCGCTCGCGTTCAAGCTGATGAGCGACCCCTACGTCGGTCAGCTCACCTTCGTGCGCGTCTACTCGGGCGTGCTGCGCAAGGGCGATACGGTGCTCAACTCGGTCAAGGGCAAGAAGGAGCGCATCGGCCGTATCGTGCAGATGCACGCCAACAACCGGCAGGAGATCGAGGAAATCCGTGCCGGCGACATAGCCGCCTGTGTGGGCCTGAAGGAGGTGACCACGGGTGAAACCCTGTGCGACCCGTCGGCGCCGATCGTGCTCGAGCGCATGCAGTTCCCCGAGCCCGTCATCCGTCAGGCCGTCGAGCCCAAGGCCAAGGGCGACCAGGAGAAGATGAGCATCGCGCTGTCGCGCCTGGCCGCGGAAGACCCGTCGCTGCGCGTCTACACCGACGAGGAGTCCGGTCAGACCATCATCGCCGGCATGGGCGAGCTGCACCTGGAAATCATCGTCGACCGCATGAAGCGCGAGTTCGGCGTCGAGGCCAACGTCGGCAAGCCGCAGGTGGCCTACCGCGAAACCATCCGCTCCACCGTCGAAGAGGCCGAAGGCAAGTTCGTGCGCCAGTCCGGTGGTAAGGGCCAGTACGGTCACGTGGTGTTCAAGATCGAGCCCAACGAACCCGGCAAAGGCTTCGAGTTCATCGACGCCATCAAGGGTGGCGTGGTGCCGCGCGAATACATCCCGGCGGTGCAAAAGGGTGTCGAAGAGGCGCTGCAAACCGGCGTGCTCGCCGGCTACCCGGTCGTCGATGTCAAGGTCACGCTGCACTTCGGTTCGTACCACGAGGTCGACTCGTCCGAGCAGGCGTTCAAGATGGCCGCCATCTTCGGCTTCAAGGAAGGTTGCAAGAAGGCCAATCCGGTCATCCTCGAGCCGATGATGGCCGTCGAGGTCGAGACGCCGGAAGAGTACGCCGGTAACGTGATGGGCGACCTGTCGTCCCGCCGCGGCATGGTGCAGGGCATGGACGACCTGCCGGGCGGTGGCAAGGTCATCAAGGCCGAGGTGCCGCTGTCGGAGATGTTCGGTTACTCCACGACGCTGCGCTCGATGTCGCAGGGCCGCGCCACCTACACGATGGAGTTCAAGCACTACGCGGAAGCCCCGCGCAACGTGCAGGAAGCCATCATCGCCGCGCGCGCCAAGTAAACCCTACCCGTCTGCGGCACCCCGCAGCGGGGTGGGGCGGCTGCCCGTGGCCGGCCCGTGTTGCAGACGTAAAACCGTCACGGGCGTTGCTCTTTGCAGACAAAGGAATCGATCATGGCAAAGGAAAAATTCGAGCGGACCAAGCCGCACGTCAACGTGGGCACGATTGGTCACGTGGACCACGGCAAGACGACGCTGACGGCGGCGATCACGACGGTGCTGGCCAGCAAGTTTGGTGGTCAGGCGAAGAAGTACGACGAAATTGACGCGGCGCCCGAAGAGAAGGCGCGCGGCATCACCATCAACACCGCGCACGTCGAATACGAAACCGCCAACCGGCACTACGCGCACGTCGACTGCCCGGGTCACGCCGACTACGTCAAGAACATGATCACCGGTGCCGCCCAGATGGACGGCGCCATCCTGGTCGTCTCCGCCGCCGACGGCCCCATGCCGCAAACCCGCGAGCACATCCTGCTCGCCCGCCAAGTGGGCGTGCCCTACATCATCGTGTTCCTCAACAAGTGCGACATGGTCGACGACGCCGAGCTGCTCGAGCTCGTCGAGATGGAAGTGCGCGAGCTGCTCTCCAAGTACGACTTCCCCGGCGACGACATCCCCATCATCAAGGGCTCGGCGCTCAAGGCGCTCGAGGGCGACAAGGGCGAGCTGGGCGAACAAGCCATCATGAAGCTCGCCGAAGCGCTCGACACCTACATCCCCACGCCCGAGCGCGCCATCGACGGTGCGTTCCTGATGCCCGTCGAAGACGTCTTCTCGATCTCCGGCCGCGGCACCGTCGTGACCGGCCGTATCGAGCGCGGCATCATCAAAGTCGGTGACGAAGTCGAAATCGTCGGCCTGCGTCCCACCGCCAAGACCACCTGCACCGGCGTGGAAATGTTCCGCAAGCTGCTCGACCAAGGCCAGGCGGGCGACAACGTCGGTATCCTGCTGCGCGGCACCAAGCGCGAAGAAGTCGAGCGCGGCCAAGTGCTGGCCAAGCCCGGCACGATCACGCCGCACACCCACTTCACCGGTGAGGTGTACGTGCTCTCCAAGGAAGAAGGTGGCCGCCACACGCCGTTCTTCAACAACTACCGGCCGCAGTTCTACTTCCGCACCACCGACGTCACGGGCGCCATCGAGCTGCCCAAGGACAAGGAGATGGTGATGCCGGGCGACAACGTGACGATCACCGTCAAGCTGATTGCCCCGATCGCGATGGAAGAGGGCCTGCGCTTTGCGATCCGCGAAGGCGGCCGCACCGTGGGCGCCGGCGTCGTCTCCAAGATCATCGAGTAAGGCGGGCGGTCATGAACAAGCAAAAGATCCGCATCCGCCTCAAAGCGTTCGACTACAAGCTGATCGACGCTTCTGCCGCCGAGATCGTCGACACCGCCAAGCGCACCGGCGCCATCGTCAAGGGCCCCGTGCCCCTGCCGACGCGCATGAAGCGTTTCGACATCCTGCGCTCGCCGCACGTCAACAAGACGAGCCGCGACCAGTTCGAGATCCGCACGCACCAGCGCCTGATGGACATCGTCGATCCGACGGACAAGACGGTGGACGCGCTGATGAAGCTGGACCTGCCGGCCGGCGTGGACGTCGAGATCAAGCTGCAGTGATCGGCCGCGTCGCTTGACGCTGCGAAGCCCGCAATGTACAATTGCGGGCTTCGTCCTTTTGGGGCGAAGGCAATGTTGCAACCTGCCCGCGCGTGCGGTGCCGAGTGTCGGCGTCGTGTCAGCGGGCCATCAGACCCGGCCAATTGCAGTCGGGAGCGGAGAAAACCATGAGTCTGAGCAACTCTCTGGGGTTGTTGGGCCGCAAGGTGGGCATGATGCGTCTGTTCACCGAGGATGGGGACGCGGTGCCCGTCACGGTGGTCGATGTGTCCAACAACCGGGTGGCACAGGTCAAGACCCAGGCCACCGATGGCTACGACGCCCTGCAGGTGGCCTTCGGCAAGCGCCGCGCCTCGCGCGTGACCAAGCCGATGGCGGGTCACTACGCCAAGGCCGGTGTCGAAGCCGGCGAAATCCTCCAGGAATTCCGGGTCAGCGCCGAAGTCGCGGCCAAGTACGCGCCGGGCGCCACCCTGTCCGTGACCGAGCTGTTCCAGCCGGGCCAGAAGGTCGATGTGCAGGGCACGTCGATCGGTAAGGGCTTCGCGGGCACCATCAAGCGCCACAACTTCGGCTCGCAGCGCGCCTCGCACGGCAACAGCCGCTCGCACAACGTGCCGGGTTCGATCTCGATGGCGCAGGACCCGGGTCGCGTCTTCCCGGGCAAGCGCATGACCGGCCACATGGGCTGCGAGACCGTGACGACCCAGAACCTCGACGTGGTGCGTGTCGACGCCGAGCGTCAGCTGCTCCTGATCAAGGGGGCCGTTCCGGGTGCCAAGGGCGGCTTCGTGACCGTCCGTCCGGCCGTCAAGGCCGCCAAGTAAGGAGCGAACGGATGCAAGTCGAACTCCTCAACGACCAGGGTCAGGCTGCCTCCACCGTCGAGGTGCCCGAGACCGTCTTCGGTCGCGAATTCAACGAAGCGCTGGTGCACCAGCTCGTCGTCGCCTACCAGGCCAACGCCCGCCAGGGCACGCGCGCACAGAAGGATCGCGGTGCCGTCAAGCACACGACCAAGAAGCCGTTCCGCCAGAAGGGCACCGGTAATGCGCGTGCCGGTATGACCTCGTCGCCGCTGTGGCGCGGGGGCGGCAAGATCTTCCCGAGCAGCCCCAACGAAAACTTCAGCCAGAAGCTCAACAAGAAGATGTACCGCGCCGGCATGGCCGCCATCTTCTCGCAGCTGCTGCGCGAGGGGCGTCTGTCGGTGGTCGAGTCGATCAAGGTCGAAGCGCCCAAGACCAAGCTGCTGGCCAGCAAGCTCAAGGCGATGAACCTGAATTCGGCGCTCATCATCGCCGACGAAATCGACGAAAACCTCTACCTGGCGTCGCGCAACCTGCCCAACGTGCTGGTCGTCGAGCCGCGCTACGCCGACCCCGTGTCGCTGGTGCACTTCAAGAAGGTGCTCGTCACCAAGGGTGCGCTGGATCAGATCAAGGAGATGTTCGCATGAGCCAGCCGAAGTTCGACGAAGGTCGCCTGATGCAGGTGCTGGTGGCGCCGATCATCTCGGAGAAGGCCACCCGCGTGGGCGAAAAGACCAACACCGTCCTGTTCAAGGTGCTGCGCGACGCCAGCAAGCCCGAGATCAAGGCGGCGGTGGAGCTGCTGTTCAACGTCAAGGTGCAGGACGTCAACGTCCTGAACCGCAAGGGCAAGGTCAAGCGCTTCGGCAAGACCATCGGTCGCCGTGACCACGTGCGCAAGGCCTATGTGACCCTGGCCGAGGGCCAGGAGATCCAGTTCGGCGCAGAAGGGATCTGAGATCATGGCAGTCATCAAGATGAAGCCGACCTCGCCGGGCCGCCGCGGCATGGTGAAGGTCACTCGTGAGCACCTGTACAAGGGCCCCGGTTACGCGCCGCTGCTGGAGCCGCTGGCCAAGACGTCCGGGCGCAACAACAACGGCCACATCACCGTGCGCCACAAGGGCGGCGGTGCCAAGCACCACTACCGCCTGATCGACTTCCGCCGCGACAAGGACGGCATCCCCGCGAAGGTCGAGCGGCTGGAGTACGACCCGAACCGCACCGCGCACATCGCGCTGCTGTGCTACGCCGATGGCGAGCGCCGCTACATCATCGCGCCGCGCGGCATCGAAGTGGGTCAGACCGTGGTGAGCGGCAGCGAGTCGCCGATCCGTGTCGGCAACACGCTGCCGATCCGCAACATCCCGGTGGGTTCGACCATCCACTGCATCGAGCTCAAGCCCGGCAAGGGTGCGCAGCTGGCCCGCTCGGCCGGTGCGTCCGCCGTGCTGCTGGCGCGCGAGGGCGTCTACGCCCAGGTGCGGCTGCGCTCCGGTGAGGTGCGCAAGGTGCACGTGGACTGCCGCGCCACGATCGGCGAGGTCTCCAACACCGAACACAACCTGCGTCAGCTGGGCAAGGCCGGCGTCAAGCGTCACATGGGCATCCGTCCGACGGTGCGCGGTGTGGCGATGAACCCGATCGATCACCCGCACGGGGGTGGTGAGGGCCGTACCGGTACCGGTCAGCCGCCGCGCGATCCGTGGGGCAACCTGACCAAGGGTTACCGCACCCGTCACAACCGCCGCACGCAGAACATGATCGTGTCGCGCCGCAAGAAGTAAAGGGTTGAGCCATGTCCCGTTCTCTGAAAAAAGGTCCCTTCGTTGACCATCACCTGATGGCCAAGGTCGAGAAGGCGCAGGCCGCCAAGGACAAGAAGCCGATCAAGACCTGGTCGCGGCGCTCCACGATCCTGCCCGAGTTCATCGGCCTGACGATTGCCGTGCACAACGGCAAGCAGCACGTGCCGGTGTACATCACCGAGCAGATGGTCGGTCACAAGCTGGGCGAGTTCTCGCTGACGCGCTCGTTCAAGGGCCACCCCGGCGACAAGAAAGCCAAGAAGTGAGGATTGAATCCATGGAAACCCGCTGTATCGTTCGCGGCGTTCGCCTCTCGGCCGACAAGGGCCGGCTGGTGGCCGACCTGATTCGCGGCAAGAAGGTGGACCAGGCCCTGCAGATCCTGACCTTCACGCCGAAGAAGGCCGCCGGCATCATCAAGAAGGCGCTGCTGTCCGCCATCGCCAACGCCGAGCACAACGACGGTGCCGACATCGACGAGCTGAAGGTCAAGACCATCCACGTCGAGCAGGGCACCACGCTCAAGCGCTTCACCGCGCGTGCCAAGGGCCGGGGCAACCGCATCAGCAAGCCGACCTGCCACATCTACGTGACCGTGGGTAACTGACGAGGAAAGGAAGACCATGGGGCAGAAAATCCATCCTACGGGCTTTCGCCTGTCGGTGACCCGCAACTGGGCGAGCCGCTGGTACGCCAGCAACCGCGATTTCGCCGGCATGCTCGCCGACGACATCAAGGTGCGTGAGTACCTGCGCAGCAAGCTCAAAAACGCCGCCGTCTCGCGCATCGTCATCGAGCGTCCCGCCAAGAACGCGCGCATCACGATCTACTCGGCCCGTCCGGGTGTGGTGATCGGCAAGAAGGGCGAGGACATCGAGCGCCTGAAGAAGGATCTCGCCGCGATGCTGGGCGTGCCGGTGGCCGTCAACATCGAGGAAATCCGCAAGCCCGAGGTCGATGCGCAGCTCATCGCCGACAGCATCACCCAGCAGCTCGAGAAGCGCATCATGTTCCGCCGCGCGATGAAGCGCGCGATGCAAAACGCGATGCGCCTGGGCGCCCAGGGCGTCAAGATCATGTCGTCGGGGCGTCTCAACGGCATCGAAATCGCGCGCACCGAGTGGTACCGCGAGGGTCGCGTGCCGCTGCACACGCTGCGCGCCGATATCGACTACGGCACCTCGGTGGCCAAGACCACCTACGGCACCATCGGCGTCAAGGTGTGGGTGTACAAAGGCGACAACCTGGGCCGCAACGACGTCCCGTCGCTCGACAGCACGCCGCGCCCGGACGACGAGCGCCGCCCGCGTGGCCCGCGCCGTGATGGCGCGCGCCCGGCCCGTGGTGGCGCCCGCCGTGGCAGCAACGCGGCCCCGGCCGACGGCAGCGACAAGCCGGCCGAGGCCACCGCACAACCCGCCGTTAAGCGCGTTCGTTCCGACGCACCCGCGCCTGCAGCCGCGGACGGCAAAGGAGAATAAACATGTTGCAACCTGCTCGTCGCAAATACCGCAAAGAGCACAAGGGCCGCAACACGGGTGTCGCCACCAGCGGCACCACCGTCGTGTTCGGCGACTACGGCCTCAAGGCCACCGACCGCGGCCGCCTGACGGCGCGCCAGATCGAAGCCGCCCGTCGGGCCATCTCGCGCCACGTCAAGCGCGGTGGGCGCATCTGGATCCGCGTGTTTCCGGACAAGCCCATCACCAAGAAGCCGGCCGAGGTCCGCATGGGCAACGGCAAGGGTAACGTGGAGTTCTACGTCGCCGAAATCCAGCCCGGCAAGGTGCTGTACGAGATCGTCGGCGTGCCCGAGCAGCTCGCGCGTGAAGCGTTCCAGCTCGCCGCGGCCAAGCTCCCGCTGCGCACCACGTTCGTGACGCGCATGCTCGGCCAGTGAGGAAGGAGAACGCCATGAAAGCCGCTGAACTGCGTCAAAAAGACGTCGCCGCGCTGCAGGCCGAAATCAAGTCGCTGCAAAAAGCGCACTTCAACCTGCGCATGCAGAAGGCCACGCAACAGCTCGCCAACACCGCCGCGCTGCGTCAGACGCGCCGTGCGATTGCGCGCGCCAAGACCATCCTGGCCGAAAAACTTGCCGCGGGCCAGTAAGGAGAGACGACCATGACGCAAACCAAAGTCAAGCGCACCCTGATCGGCAAGGTGGTCAGCGACAAGCGCGCCAAGACGATCACCGTGCTGGTCGAGCGCCGCGTGAAGCATCCGCTGTACGACAAGATCGTGATCAAGTCGAGCAAGTACCACGCCCACGACGAAAACGGCGAGTACAAGCTCGGCGACATCGTCGAGATCACGGAAAGCCGGCCGCTGTCGAAGACCAAGAACTGGGTCGCGACGCGCCTGGTGCAAAAGGCCTCCGCGGTCTGACGCGCCCGATCCGACAAAACCCCGGCGCGCCACCGGGGCTATGGGGACGACCGACAATGCGGTCGTCCCTTTTTTCTTGTTGACGAGGAGATCCCCGATGATCCAGGTTGGCGATACCCTGCCCGATGTGACCCTGATGGAGTACTGCGAAACCGAAGGCAACGGCTGCAGCATTGGACCCAACCCGGTGTCGGTGCGCGCCGCGGCGGCGGGCAAGACGATTGCGCTCTTTGCCGTGCCCGGGGCGTTCACCCCGACGTGCTCCGCGCAGCACGTGCCGGGCTACCTGCGCCGTTATGACGAGCTGCGCGCGGCAGGAATCGATGAAATCTGGTGCGTCAGCGTCAACGACGCGTTCGTGATGGGCGCGTGGGCGCGCGACCAGGGCACCGCTGGCAAGGTGCGTATGCTCGCCGACGGCAGCGCCGAGTTCGCGCGCGCCACCGGGCTGACGCTGGACCTGACGGCGCGGGGGCTGGGCTTGCGCAGCAACCGCTACTCGATGCTCGTCAAGGACGGTGTCGTGCGCACCCTCAACGTCGAGGCGCCGGGCAAGTTCGAGGTCAGCGACGCCGATACGCTGCTCGCGCAGGCGCGCGAGCTGGCGGCGACCCAGGGGTAACCCACACCGTACCGCTATTGATCCGGCACCAAGCAGTTTTGCCTCCCCCGCGGCGTTCCGTGCCAGTAAGGAAAGCGGGGAACTCAAGACAAAACCGTGCCGCAGCAACAGGGGGCGCGCCTCGCAGCACGAGTGTGATGGTGTGTGACCCGCGTCACCCGGCGCGAACCGGTGCGTGTGCGGCGGGTGCACCTCACAGCGCCAGCTTGAGGTAATGCGCCCCCGGCAGGGGGTTGTGGTAGTAGGGCGGAATCTCGACGAAGCCCATCTCGTGGTAGAGCGCGCGCGCGGCCTCCATCTCGCGCAGCGTATCGAGCAGCAGGCAGTCGTACCCCGCCTGCTGTGCCAGCAGCACGACCTGCTCCGCCAACTGGCGGCCGAGCCCGAAGCCGCGAAACGCCCGCCGCACGAACAGGCGCTTCATTTCCGCCGCGTTGCCGTGGTCGCTGTCGAACAGCGGGCGCAGCGCGCAACAGCCCGCCGCTTCGCCATCGACGGTGGCGACGACCAGCGCCCCCAGCGGCGGCGCGTACAGGCCGGGCAGCGTCGCCAGCTCCTCGGTAAAACCCTGAAAGCACAGGTCGATGCCGATGTCGGCCTGATAGTCGAGAAACAGCTCGCGCGCCGCGTTCAGCAGCGGCCCGTCGGTCACGGTATGCAGCCGCACCTCGGGCGGCGCGGTGTCGTCGGCAGATGCATCGGCCATGGGGCAATGATACGGGTCGGGGCGTGCAAGCCGGGTGTGAGCGCTTATTTTGAAGGCCACTGCCGCGCCGCGTGCAACACGCGCAGCACGCGCACCTGGTCATCGGTGATGTCGTAGACCAGGAGATAGTTTGGATGGACCACCAGCTCGCGGGTACCAGCGACGCGACCAGGGCGACCCAGGCCGGGATGCTCGATCAAGCGACCCGCCGCCCCGGATAACCGCTCATCGAGGGCCAGTGCGGCGGCCGGATTGTCGGCCTCGATGTGGTCGTAGATGTCGACGCGGTCCTGAATCGCCTCCGGCGTCCAGAACAGGATCCTCATTCGGCGGCGGCTTCAAGCCGTTGGCGGGTTGCGGCGCGTTTGGCGGCAAACCGTGCTTCGACTTCCGCCGAGGGGATGAGGCGACCGGCGTTGGCAGAGTCCAGCCCTGTCTGGACCGCGCGTCGGAACCAGGCGTCGTGTGCCGTGGTTTCCTGCTGCTGGCGAACGACGTCGCGCATGAAGTCACGCAGGAGCTGCGCGGCGTTGCGGTCCATTTTTTTGGCTGCGGCAGAGAACGCGGATTTCAGCGCCGGGTCGACCCGGAACGTGAAGGTGCTTTCGCTCATTGCGGGCCTCGTGTGTGACACGGTCAGTGCATGGTAATGCGCGGCGGGCCAAAAGACCAGAGGTGCCCATGGTTCTGTCCATGGTTCTCGGGTCAGGGCTGTCCGAGGCCGAGCACGATGCCGGCGGTCGCGGCGACGCTGAGCGCGGCGAGCGCGAGCGCGAGCAGCCGCTGGCGAGGGCCGTCGGCGCTGGCGGGCGTGTCGGGGGGCAGAGGCTTGTTGCCGTGCAGCATCGGCGGCAGCAGCGCCTTGCCGCGCGCGATGCGGTACCAGACAATGGCCGCGACGTGCAGGCCGACGAGCGCGAGCAACAGGGTCTTACCCCAGCCCTTGTGGTAGGCGGTGGCCGCATACGCGGTGCTGGACTCGACCCAGTGCGCCAGCGGCCCGACGAAGGCGATTTCGTCGTCGCTGATCAGGCCGGTGCCCACCTGCCCCGCGAGCACCGCGAGCAGCGCAAACACCGACAGCGCCCCGAGCGGCGAGTGGCCGACCTCGACGCGCGGGTCGGCGCGCCCGCGCAGGTAGGCCAGCAGCGTGCCGGGCCCGTGGAGGAAAGACGCGAAGCGCGACCAGCGCCCACCCACCAGCCCCCACAGCACGCGAAAGATCAGCAGCGCGAGCACCGCATAGCCCAGCCGCTGGTGCCACGTCATCCAGTTGCCGCCCAGGTTACCGGTGATGACGAGTCCGACGACCGCCAGCGCCAGCAGCCAGTGGAACAGCCGCGTCGGCAGGTCCCACACGCGCACGGGCACGAGCGGGGCGGCGGCCGGTGCCGCGGGGGTGGGGGCGTCAACGGGGCGGAGGGTTTGGTCGGGCGTGTTCATCGGTGCGAGGCTTCGGTGCGTGAGCGAGCGGTCGTACAGCCATGTCCACCGGCCACAGGGGCTGCGGTGGCCGCGGTTGCCGACCCGTTGGGGGCGGCCCGTCGGGGGTGGCGTGCACGTTTTCGTGCGTCAGCATACACTCAAGTTCCCGTTCACTACCGGAGGTTACTTCATGTCCAAGCGTCTGCTCGTTGCCACCGTGGTCGCCGCGCTCGCCGGTGCCGCCCACGCCCAGTTTCAGAAGCCCGAGGATGCGGTCAAGTACCGCCAGGGCGCGTTCACCGTCATGGGCAACCACTTCAGCCGTATCGGCGCGATGGTGCAGGGGCGCGTGCCGTTCGACGCCAAGGTCGCGCAGGAAAACGCCGCGCTCGTGGTGACGTTGTCCAAGCTGCCGTGGGCCGGCTTTACGCCCGAGTCGGAGAAGATCAAGAGCCGCACCAAGCCCGAGGCGTGGAGGGAGATGGACAAGGTGCGCGCCGGTGCCGACAAGATGATGAAGGCGGTCGCGGACCTGGAAGCCGCGACGCGCACCGGCAACCTCGACGCGGTGAAAAAGACCTTCGGCGACGCCGCCGCGACCTGCAAGGCGTGCCACGACGCGTACCGCGAGTAAGTCCACGGCGCTGCGGTGCCGCGGCCTTGCACACGGCCGTGGCCCCCTTCTGGGTGCGCCCTTCACGGGGCGCACCCAGGGGGGGGTGTCAGGGGGCGCGTGTACGCCAGATCCCTCGGTCAGGCCGCCTCGGCCAGCAGCTTGTCCAGTAGCGCGGCCAGCGCCGCGAAGTCGGGCTCGCCGACGTAGCGTTTGACGATGCGCCCGCGGCGGTCGACGATATACGTCGTCGGGGTGAGCTTGACGTCCCCCCACGCGCGGGCGAGCGCGCCGTCGCTGTCGAGCGCGACCTTGAACGGCAACTGCCGCGTGCGCGTGAAGTTGGCCACCCATTCCGGCGGGTCGTAACTCATCGCCACCGCCACCGTCTCGAAGCCGCGCGGCGCAAAGCGCCGGTGCGTTTCGATGAGCTGCGGCATTTCCTTCACGCAGCTCACGCAGGTGGTGGCCCAGAAATTGACCAGCAGCACGCGGCCCTGCAGATCGGCGGTCGTGAGGGTGCTGCCATCGAGCAGCCGGAAGGTCGAGGCTGGTGCGCGTTCGGCGCTGCTGCACCCGGCGAGGCCAAGGCCGCCGAACGCGGCCAGCCAGGGCGAGGCGAGCAGCCAGGGGCGAAGACGGGGCGTCATGTCACGCTCAGCAAAGCAAGGAAACAGATCCCCCGATTGGACCACAGCGCCACGGAAGCGGGATCCGCGCGCCGGACTCCGGCGCATCACGAAGACATCGCCGGCGATCCGGCAACGCGAGAGCGGCAACGCGGGACGCGATGGCCGTGGGGCCGACCGGGGGGCATGAACGATCCGATGCCCTGCCGCGGCAAAAGTTCGCACCGCTCAGCGGATTGCGGGCACAATCGGACCCATGAGCGCTCAAGCCCTTCGCATGCGGCCGCTGCGTGTGCTGGTGGCCGACGACAACCCGTTGAACCTGCGCCTGGCGACTCGCATCCTGCGCGAGATGGGGCACAGCGGCGTCCTCGTGCAGGACGGCGCGAAGGCACTGGAGGCGCTGGCGGCGCAGCGCTTCGACGTCGTGCTGCTGGACGTGACGATGCCGGGGATGGACGGGATCGAGGCGTTGCGCGAACTGCGCGCGCGCGAGCGTGGCGGGGCCGCGCGCACCGCGGTAATCATGGTCACGGCGCACGACCTGCCGGAAGACCGGCGGCGCCTGCTGCAGGCGGGGGCGGACGGCTATGTGGCCAAACCGATCGACGCCGAGCGGCTGGCCGCCGAGCTGGCCCGGGTGATGGGTCACTGACGGGGCGGAGCGCAGCATGGCCGACGCGCGTCCGACCCCGCCGGCGTCGCCCGCGGCGACCGTGGAAAGAAACGGCGGCGTGATCGCGCTGCTGGTCGTGGTGCTGGTGCTGGCGCTGGGCGTGGCGCTGGGGCGCTGGATCGACCGGCAGGCACAAGCGGCGCTGCAGGCACACCTGACGCAGGAGCTCGACGCCGCCAGCCGCCGGCTGCAAGCGGCGTTCGACCGCTACGGCAACCTGTTGCTCGGGGTGCGGGCGTGGATGCACGCGCAGCCCGACGCCGACTGGCGCGCCGCGCGCGCGTACGCCGGTCCGCTGGAGCTCGCGGAGCGTTTTCCGGCGCTGACGGGCTTTGCATACCTTCGCCGGCTGCCCGCCGACACGGTCGCGTCCTGGCAGGCGGCGCAGGCGCAGCGCCCCGGGGCGGCGGTGCGGGTGCGGCCGATGCGCCCGGGCGGGCCGCCGACCCCCGACCACTATGTGATCGACTGGATCGAGCCGAGCGGCCAGGACCACCTCGTGGGGTTGGAGCTGTCGTCCGACCCGATCCGCTGGGCGGCGATGCGCCAGGCCGCGCAGACCGGCGAGGTGGCGGTGACCGCCCCGGTACGGCTGGCCAACACCGAGCGCACCGAGTACGGCCTGCTGTTCGTGCTGCCGTTGTACCGCGGCGGCTGGACGCCGGCGTCGGTCGCGCAGCGCTGGGAGGCCTTGGAGGGCTTCGTCGTGCTCGGCGTGCCGGCGCTGGAGCTGGCGCGCGAGGCGGCGCTGAACGAGGCGCGCTACGACTGGCACTGGGTGGACCCGGAGGCGTCGCGCGCGGCCGCGGCGAGCCCGCCGGGCCAGCCGCTCGCGCTGGACCCGCCGGACGCGCTACCGGGGGTGGCGCTGCTCGACGCGGACGGGCACGATCCGACGTCGCCGGTGGCCGCGCTGCTCGACAGCGGTGCGCGCGTGGTGGCGCTGGGCGAGGCGATCCTGGGCCAGCGGCGCTACCAGCTCGGGGTGCGCAGCACCCCGGCACTCGAGGCCCAGTGGCACCCAGTGGGTGCCTGGATAGTCGGCGTCGGGGCGCTGCCGGTGGCGCTGCTCGCGGGGTGGGCGACGCTCGGCGTGTTTCGCCTGCGGCGCGAGCAGCGCGAGCGGCTCGCGCTGCTGCAGGGCGATGTGCAGCGGCTGTCGCTGGTGGCGCGGTACACGCAGAACGCCATCATCCTGACCGACCGCGACGGGCGCGTCACGTGGGTCAACGACGCGTGCGAGCGCATCACCGGCTACACCGCCGACGAGTTGATCGGCCAGGTGCCGGGGCGGCTGCTGCAGTGCCCGCGCACCGACCCGCAGGCCGTGGCCACGCTGCGCGCCGCGGTGCAGGCGGGGCGTGGCTGCGAGGTCGACATCCTCAACCGCGCGAAGGACGGACGCGACTACTGGGTCAACATCGAGCTCATCCCGCTGCGCGACGAGGCCGAGCGGGTCACCGGCTTCATGGCGGTGGAGGTCGACATCACTGAGCGGGTGCGCACGCAGGAGCGGCTGCGCGCGGCGCTCGCCGAGGCGCAGGCACTGATGGACACGATCAACCGCCACGCCATCGTCAGCCAGGCGGCGCCGGACGGCACCATCGTCGATGCGAACGAAGCCTTCTGCGCGATCAGCGGCTACACCCGCGACGAGCTGATCGGTGCGCCGCACCGCATCGTCAACTCCGGCGTGCACGACGCGGCGTTCTGGCGCGATTTCTGGACCACGATCGCCAGTGGGCAGCCGTGGCGCGGCGAGATCTGCAACCGCGCCAAGGACGGCACGCTGTATTGGGTGGACAGTATCGTCGCGCCGATTTTCGACGCGCAGGGCGAGATCGAGCGTTACCTGTCGATCCGCTTCGACATCACGCCGCGCAAGCGGGCGGAGGCCGCGCAGCGCGAGGCGCAGCAGCGCCTGGACAACCTGCTGCGCGCCACCGGCGCGGCAACGTGGGTGCTCGACCCCGACACCGGCGACGTCGAGACGGACGCGCGCTGGTGGACGATGCTGGGTGAGGCGCCGTGTCCGCGCGCGTCGGTCGCAACGTGGGCCGAGCGGGTGCACCCGGGCGACCTGCCGACCGTGCAGCTGGCGCTGCAGGCGCTCATCGACGGTGTGAGCGAGACGTTCGAGCAGACCGTGCGGCTGCGCCACCGCGACGGGCACTGGGTGTGGGTGCGGTCGCGCGCCCGCGCCTACGAGCGCGACGCGAGCGGCCGCGCACGTGCGGTGTACGGCAACAACCTCGACATCTCCGATATCAAGAACGCGGAAGAAGCCGCCGCGCGCGCCGAGCGGCTGCTGCGCAGCGCGATCGAAGCGGTGGACGAAGGGTTCGTGCTCTACGACCCCGAGGACCGGCTGGTGTACTGCAACGAACGTTATCGGCAGTACTACCCGATCGGCGCGGCGGTGATGGAGGTGGGGCGCACGTTCGAGGAGATCGTGCGCTACGGTGCCGAGCGCGGCGAATACGCGGAGGCGATCGGGCGCGTCGACGAATGGGTGCGCGAGCGCGTCGCGCTGCACCGCCGCGCGAACACCTCGCTGGTGCAGCACTTGGGCGACGGGCGTGTGCTGCGTGTCATCGAGCGCCGCACGCCGGACGGCTATATCGTCGGCTTTCGCATCGACATCACCGAGCTCGAGCGCGCCCGCGCCGCCGCGCAGGAAAAAGAACAACTGCTGCTCAACGCGCTGGAGGCGCTGGGCGCGTCGCTCACCGTGTTCGACGCGCGCGAGCGCCTGCAGTGGGCCAACGAGCGGTTCTACCAGCTGCACGCGGGCCTGCGTGACGTGTTGCAGCTGGGGGTGGGGTTCGAGACCTTCATCCGCACGGGCCTCGAGCGCGGCGAGATCCAGCTCCCCCCGGGCACCGACGCCGAGGCGTGGCTGCGGGAGCGGCTGGCGGACTTTCGCGCCGGGCGCACCGACCGCGTCGTGTACCGGCCCGACGGCCAGGTGTTGCGCGTCGTCGAGCGCCGGCTGCCCAACGGCAGCGTCGTCGGCCTGCGCTTCGATGTCACCGAGCTGGAGGCGGCGCGGCGCGCCGCCGAGGAGGCCAGCCGCGCCAAGAGCCAGTTCGTGGCCAACATGAGCCACGAGATCCGCACGCCGATGAACGCGGTGCTGGGGATGCTGCAGCTGCTGCTGGGCACGCCGCTCGACGCGCGCCAGCGCGACTACGCCGAAAAGGCCGAGGCGGCGGCCAAGTCGCTGCTGGGCATCATCAACGACATCCTCGACTTCTCCAAGATCGAGGCGGGCAAACTGGAGCTCGATCCGGAGCCGTTTGCGGTGGATCGCCTCTGGCGTGATCTGGCGACGATATACGCCGCCAACCTGCGCGGCAAGCGCATCGAGCTGTTGTTCGATATCGACGCGCACATTCCGCCGGTGCTGATCGGCGACGCGCTGCGGCTGCAGCAGGTGCTCATCAACCTGGGCGGCAACGCGATCAAGTTCACCAGCGTCGGCAGCGTCACGCTGCGCGTGCGGCAGCTGCAGCAATGGACGGGCGACGACGGGCAGCGGCGCGTGCGGCTGGCGTTCGCGGTCATCGACACGGGGATTGGCATCCCGCCGGAGGCGCAGGCGCGCATCTTCAGCGGGTTTACGCAGGCCGAGGCCTCGACCACGCGCAAATACGGCGGCACCGGGCTGGGGCTGGCAATCAGCCAGCGGCTGGTGCGCATGATGGGCGGCGAGATCACGCTGGACAGCGAGGTCGGCCGCGGCAGCACCTTCGCGTTCGAGCTGGACTTCCCCGTCGCCAGCGACGTGCCCGCTGCGTGGCAGGCCGACGGCGTCGCGCGCGAGCTGCGCGGCTTGCGCGCGCTGGTGGTGGAGGACCACCCGATGGCGCGCGACGTGCTGGTCGAGGCGGTCCGGCAGCTCGGTTGGGCGGCGGACGCGGTGCCGGACGCGGAAGCGGCGCTGCGCCGCGTGCGCGAGACCGAGCAGCCCTACGACGTCGTGTTCGTCGACTGGTCGCTGCCCGGCATGGACGGGCTGACGCTGGCGGAATCGCTGCGCCATGCCGATTCGCCCGCGTCCGCGTCGGCGCTCATCATGGTCACGGCCAGCGGCCGCGAGGTGCTCAACGAGGTGCCCACGCAGCGTCAGTCGGTGCTCGACGGCTTCCTGGTCAAGCCCGTCACCGCCGGCATGCTGCTGGAGGCGGTGATGCGCGCCCGTGCCGAGGCCCAGGGCGCAGCGGCGCCGCAGGCCCCGGTGGCGGGGGCGCGGCGCCTGGCGGGCCTGCGCGTGCTGGTGGTCGAGGACAACGCGATCAACCAGCAGGTGGCGCGAGACCTCCTGCAGCGCGAGGGCGCCACGGTCACGCTCGCCGAGCACGGGCAGGCGGCGGTCGATGCCCTCAAGCGCGCGCCCGATGCGTGGGACGTGGTGCTGATGGACATGCAGATGCCGGTGCTCGACGGCTTGCAGGCCACGCGCGTGATCCGCGAGCAGCTCGGCCTGCGGGCGCTACCGATCATCGCGATGACCGCCAACGCGATGGCCGACGACCGCGCGGCGTGCCTGGCGGCCGGCATGAACGACCACGTCGGCAAACCGTTTGCGATCGACCAGCTGGTGCGCGTGCTGCAGCAGTGGGCCGGCGAGGCGCTGGCGCGCGTGCAGCCGGGCGGGGCCGCGGATGGTGCTGCGCAGGCGGCCGCCGGGGAGGCCGAGCCACCGCACGACGCCGGGAAGCAGGCGGCGGTTCGCGCGGACGACCGCCCGTGGCCCGACGCCGACCGCGTCGACGTGCCTGCGGCGCTGGAGCGGCTGGGCGGCGACCCGGTGCTGTACGCGCGGCTGGCGCGCCAGTTTGCGCAGAGCCTGCCGCACACGCGCGCGCAGCTCGACGCGCGGCTCGGACAGCCGGCCGATCCGGAGCTGGCCGCGCTGCTGCACACGCTCAAAGGCACGGCCGCGACGGTCGGGGCGCAGCGGCTCGCCGACGCCGCCGCGCAGGCCGAGCGCGCCGTCAAGGCGCAACTCGCCGCGGGGGATCGCGCGCTGCCGCCGGTGCCGCCGTGGTGGCCCGCGCTGGCCGACGAGCTCGCGGTCACGGCGGACGCGCTGCACCGCGTGCTCGCCGAGCTGCAGGCGCGCGGCTGGGTGCCGCCGGCGGAAGAGGGCGCCGCCGATGCGGCCCGCGCCGACCCGGCGCGCTGGCGCGCCGAGCTGCAGCGGCTGCAGGCGCTGCTGGCCACCAGCGACATGGAGGCGTTGGACGTGCACGACCGGCTGCTGGCGGACGCGGCGATTGCGGCCGATGCGCGCTGGGCCCCACTGCACCAGGCGATGGAGACGATGGACTTCGCGGCGGCGCAGGCGGCGTGTGCGGCCTTGTTGGCGACCGCCGAGGAAGGGGGTGGTGCTGCATGACCGCTGCCGAACGACCAGCCGGGTGGCCGGACCGCAAGCCGCGTCTGCTGCTCGTGGACGATCAGCCGGTGCAGCTGCAGGCGCTCTACCGCACGCTCGCCGGGGACTACCAGCTCTTCATGGCGACGAATGGCGAGCAGGCGCTGCAAGTGGCGCTGCAGCAGCAGCCGGACCTGATCCTGCTCGACGTCGTGATGGAGGGGCTGGACGGCTTTGGCGTCCTGCAGCGCCTGCGCGCACAGGCGCAGACGCCGGCGATTCCGGTGATCTTCGTCACCGCGCACAGCGATCAGGACATCGAGAGCCGCTGCCTGGAGGCCGGCGCGGTGGATTTCATCACCAAGCCGATCAACCCCGCGGTGGTGCGCGCGCGCGTACGCACGCACCTGACGCTGAAATTCCAGTCGGATCTGTTGCGCTCGCTCGCCTTCGTCGATGGCCTGACCGGTGTGGCCAACCGGCGGCGGTTCGACGAGCGGCTGGCGCTGGAGTGGGCGCGCGCGCAGCGCCACGGTCACGCATTGAGCCTGCTGCTGGTCGACGTGGACCACTTCAAAGCGTACAACGACCGCTACGGCCACCAGGCGGGGGACGAGGCGCTGCGGCGCGTGGCGGCGTGCCTCACCGAACAGATGCGGCGCGGCACCGACCTCGTCGCACGCTACGGCGGGGAGGAGTTTGCTTGCCTGCTGCCGGACACCGACAGCGAGCAGGCGCTGGCGCTGGCGCAGCGCATCGTCGAGGCAGTGCCGCTGATGGCGATCCCGCATTCGGCGTGTCCCGTGGCGCCGGTGCTCACCGTCAGCGTCGGGGTCGCCACGCGCCGTGGCCCCACCCAGCCCGGCTGGTCCAGCGCGGCGCTGCTGGGGTTGGCGGACGCGCAGCTCTACGAGGCCAAGCGCCTGGGCCGCGCGCGCGCCTGCGCGGCCGTGCTGGAGGCGTAAGCGCGGCGCCGTCAGCGCGCGGCGCGCGCCAAGGCCGCGCGGGCGGTGCGCAACCGCTCCTCCAGGTACGGGCCGTAAAAATCGGCCAGGCCCATGCCCTCGAGCCGCTCGGCGAGTTCACGCCCCCGCTCGTCGACGAACAGCACCGTCGGCGCCACGCGCACGCGCCACGCCCGCGCCAGCTCGTAACCCGTGGTCGAGCGCCCCTGAAAATCGACCACCGGCGTGCGCCGGTCGAGCATGTCGACCTGCACCGCGACCACCTCGCCGCGCTGCAGCATCGGACCCAGGTGGTGCTGGCGCACGACGTCGCAGAACGCGCAACCGGCGAGCGTCACCATGACCACCAGCGGCTCGCCGCGCGCGCGCGCGGCCTGCGCCGCGGCGCTCAGCGACGACGGCACCGGCAGCGTGTGGCGGTGGGGGACGGCGGTGTCGGCTGGGGCGCTCATCGGCGGGCTACGGTACGATGCAGGACATGTCATTGTGCCCTGCTTTCGCGAGGTCTGCCACGCGCCGCGAGGATGGCCCGCCGTCCGGCCCCCGGGCCGCCCGCGGGCGGGCGGTGCCGGCGCTCGCAAGCGCGCTGGTGGCGCTGGGCGGGGCGCTCACGGCGTGCAGCCCGGCGCTGGACTGGCGCACCGTGCGCCACGACGCGGCGGCGGTGGAGGCCGTGCTGCCCTGCAAGCCGGAGCGCGCGACACGCGAGGTGCCGCTGCTCGGGCCCGGTCAGCCACCGGTGGCGCTGCACATGCTGAGCTGCCGCGCCGCCGGCCACACGTTTGCGGTGGCGGCGGTGCGCTTGCCCGATGGGGTGGCGGACGCCACGGTGGCGCAGTGGGCGGCCGCGTGGCGCCGCGCCGCGTGGGCGACGCTGCGGGTGCCGGCCCCGGCAGACGGGGTGCCGCCCGGCTGGGCGGCGGTGCCCTGCGGCAGCGCGGGCCGCGTCACGCTGCCGCCGCTTTGCTGGCGCGGCCCGGGGCACGGGCCCGACGGGCAGCCGCTGCAGGCCGAGTGGCACTGGCGCATCGAGGGGCCGTGGCTGGTGCAGCGCGCGCTTTACGGACCGGGCCTTGCCGACGACGCGCGGGAGACGTTTTTCGGCGGCGTCACGCGCCACGGTTCCGGTCGATAATTTCGCCCGTGAACGCCATCCTCGTCATCGCCCACGCGCCGCTCGCGTCCGCGTTGCGGCAGTGCGTGTTGCACGTCTTTCCGGACGCGGCGCACGTGGTGGATGCGCTGGATGTGCCGCCGCACCAGGCGCCGGAGGAGACGCTCGCGCAGGCGCGCGCGCTGATGGCCGTGCACGGCGCCGACGACACGCTGGTGCTGACCGACCTGTTCGGCGCCACGCCGTGCAACGTCGCCACCCGGCTGCTGGAGGGCGGCCACACGCGGCTCGTCACCGGGGTCAACCTGCCGATGCTGCTGCGCGCCGTCACTTACCGCCACGAACCGATCGACACCCTCGTGTCGCGCGCCACGCTCGGTGGCACGCAGGGGGTGATGCCGCTGGCGCCGACCGCGCCGCAAAACCAGTTTCATCCCCCCCGCCATGATCCAGCGCACCGTGACCATCAGCAATAAGCTCGGGCTGCACGCCCGCGCGTCGGCCAAGCTCACCAAGCTGGCCGGGGCATTCCAGTGCGAGGTGTGGCTCAGCCGCAACGGGCGGCGCGTCAACGCCAAGAGCATCATGGGCGTGATGATGCTGGCGGCGGGGCTGGGGGCGACGGTGGAGGTGGAAACCGACGGGCCCGACGAGCAGGCCGCGATGGAGGCCATCGTCGCGCTGATCGACGACAAATTCGGGGAGGGGGAATGACCTTTACGGTGCACGGGCAGGCCGTCTCGCGCGGGGTGGCCATCGGGCGGGCGGTGCTGGTGGCGTCCAGCCGGCTGGACGTGGCGCACTACTTCATCGCGCCGGAGCAGGTGGGCGCCGAGATCGCGCGGCTGCGTGCGGCCCGCGACGCGGTGGCCGACGAGATCCGCCGCCTGCAGCAGGGGCTGGCGCACGACGAGATGGAGGCGCACGCGGAACTCGCCGCGCTGCTGGAGGTGCACCTGATGCTGCTGCAGGACGAGCACCTGCACGAAGGCGTCAAGCACTGGGTGAGCGAGCGCCACTACAACGCGGAGTGGGCGCTGACCGCGCAGCTCGAGCTGGTGGCCAAGCAGTTCGACGAGATGGAGGACCCGTACCTGCGCGAGCGCAAGGCGGACCTGGAGCAGCTCGTCGAGCGCATGCTACGCGTGATGCGCGGCGAGGCGTCGCCGATCACGGCCGCGCCCGCGCCGGGAGCGGAGGAGCATCCGCTGGTGCTGATCGCGCACGACCTCGCGCCGGCCGACATGCTGCACTTCAAGCAGGGGATCTTTGCCGGCTTCGTCACCGACGTCGGCGGCAAGACCAGCCACACCGCGATCGTCGCGCGCAGCATGGACATCCCGGCGGTGGTCGGCGCGCGCCACGCCAGCCAGCTCGTGCAGCAGGACGACTGGGTGATCGTCGACGGCGACGCGGGCGTGCTGATCGTGGACCCGACGCCGATGATGCTGGCCGAGTACGGCTACAAGCAGCGCCAAGGGGCGATCGAGCGCGAGCGCCTCGCGCGCATCAAGAACACGCCGGCGGTCACGCTCGACGGCGAGCGCATCGAGCTGCTGGCCAACATCGAGCAGCCGGAGGACACGCTGCCGGCGCTGTCGGTCGGCGCGGTGGGCGTGGGGCTGTTTCGCACCGAGTTTCTCTTCATGGGCCGCGGCGGCAAGCTGCCGGACGAGGAGGAGCAGTTCGACGCCTACCGCCGCGCGATCGAGGGCATGCACGGCCTGCCGGTGACGATCCGCACCGTCGACGTGGGCGCCGACAAGCCGCTGGACCACCACCGGCGCGACGAGCACCTCAACCCGGCGCTGGGTCTGCGCGCGATTCGCTGGAGCCTGGCCGAGCCGGCGATGTTCCTGACGCAGTTGCGCGCGATCCTGCGCGCGGCGGCGCACGGCAAGGTCAACGTGCTCATCCCGATGCTCGCGCACCTGAGCGAGGTGCGGCAGGTGCACGCGATGCTGGCCAAGGCGCGCGAGCAGCTCGACCGCCGCGGCGTCGCCTACGGGCCGGTGCGCGTCGGCGCGATGATCGAGGTGCCCGCGGCGGCGCTGGCGGTGCGGCTGTTCGTGCGGCACTTCGACTTCCTGTCGATCGGCACCAACGACCTGATCCAGTACGCGCTGGCCATCGACCGCGTGGACGAGTCGGTGGCGCACCTGTACGACCCGCTGCACCCGGCGGTGCTGCGGCTCGTCGCCGACACCATCGCCGTGGCGCGCGAGGCGGGCAAGCCCGTGAGCGTCTGCGGCGAGATGGCCGGTGACGTCACGATGACGCGGCTGTTGCTGGGGCTGGGGCTGCGCAGCTTCTCGATGCACCCGACGCAGATCCTGCCGGTCAAGCAGCAGATCCTGCGCAGCGACACGCGCAAGCTGCGCGACTGGGCGCAGCGCGTCGTCGCCAGCGACGAGCCGGCGCTGCTGCTGGCCGACTGAGCGCGCGCCGCCCGCGCCTGTACTTCGACGTGCTCGGGAGTGGGGGGCCAAGGCGTCGACCCGCGTCGGCGGACGTCAGACATCGGCCGCCTGACGGGACAGCCCGCCGGGCCAATCCAGGATGAGGCGATCGGCCGTCACGAGGGTCGCGTGTCGGTGCATGGCCGTCGCGATGATGAACCGGTCGGCGGAGTCACGGTGCGAGTCGCGCAGCTGCGTCGCCAGCAGCGCGATGCCCCCATCGACGGGGACCTCCTCCAGCCCGGCTTGCAGCCAGCCGTGCCGCCACTGGGTGACCGGCTCGGGCAGCACCACGCGGCCGCGTTCGGCCAGCATCGCCACCTCCCAAAAGCTGATGGCGCTCACCGCCACACGACCCGAGCGCCACGCCGCTTCGATGAGGGTACGCGCCTGTGCCCCCAGGGCCGGATCGTCCCGATCCATCCACAGCAGCGCGTGGGTGTCCAGGATCACCCCGCTGCCTGCCACAGGTCATCCTCCAGCGGGGCGATCACATCACCGCGGATTTCCAGGGTCGGATGCCGCCCGAACGGGGACGCAGCCCGCCCCCCGCTGTACGGACGCAATTCCGCCACCGGCTTGCCGTTCTTGGTGATGACCCACGTCTCACCCGTCGCGGCGGCCGCATCCATGAGCGCCAGGCACTTGGCTTTGAATTCAGAGGCGCGAATCGTTTGCATGTCATCCCCCCGCAAGGCGTGACCATGGTGATGACCATAGTCATGTGAACAGCGCGCGTCAAGCCGCTCGGTCGGCGAGCTCGCCGCCAGCTTGTATGTTTCACACCAGACCAGTGCGGTAGAGTTTGACTGCTGACGAGGCGGCCAGACCGGTACCGGCCCGTGCAGTTTGGTTGTGGCTTATACCTCGTTGGACAAGACTGCCCTTGGCATTCACGGGATCGAGCGTAGAGTCCAGCAGGAGCGCTGCACCGACATGCGCGTCTTCGTCGACACCGAGTTCACGGACTTCGAGCAGCCGCGCCTCATCTCGGTGGGGCTGGTGGCCGAGGACGGGCGCACCGGCTACTGGGAGCTTGCCGACGGCTGGCGGCGCGAGCAGTGCTCGGCGTTCGTGGTGGAAGACGTCTTGCCGCTGCTGGACGGCACAGGCATGCCCCGAGCGCATGCCGGGCCGGCCATCGCGGCGTGGCTGGGATCAGCGGGGGAGGGCAGCGTCCACGGCGTGACGCTGATTGCCGACACCGACACCGATCTTCGGCTGCTGACCGACCTCGTGCGGCCGCACTGGCGGGGTCCAGGCGCGCTCGACGCGCAGCGCCTGCAGTGGCCGGCCAACGCGATGGCCGCGCGCTTTGAAGACCTGCTCAAGGCGTTGCTCGAGAACGAGCCGCGTCGCCATCATGCGCTCGTCGATGCGCGGGCGCTGCAGCGCGCGGTGCTGCAGACCGAGGCGGAGTTTCGGGCAAGAAGGTAGCTACTGGTCGTCCTGTAGCAAGGTCTCGTAGTCCTGACCGCCGTAGAAAATCCCGAGAACGGAGACCGTGTCTTCCTCCACCGTGAAGGCAATCACCGTGCGCTTTTTGTAGTGGGTGGTCCGCAAGCCGGGGCGGATGTCGTCGCGCATGTTGCCGCGATGGGGAAAGGTCCGCAGGCTCTCGCAATGGCTGACGATGCCCTCGGTGTAGCGCGCCGCGGTGTCGGGCGAGGCCGCTTCGGCGATGTAGCGGTACAGCGCTGTAAGTTGCTCCATCGCCTCCGGGCTGAACACAACCCGGTAGCTCATCGCGCTTTGGCGTGTTCAGCGGCCAGCCGGGCGCGTACCTGGTCGGCACTGAGCGCGCGGCCCGGGTCGGCCTTCAGCGCATCGTAGGCCGGGCCTACCTGACTGTTCAGCCAGCTTTCCACCGCGCGGTCGCGCGCCAACAGCGCCCGCAGGCCCTCGCGGATCACTTCGCTTTCGCTGGCGTACTCGCCGCTGCGCACCTTGGTTTTCACCACATCGGCCATCTTCTTGGGCAGGGTGATGCTCAGCTGCTGGGTGGTTCGCATGGCGGGATCCTTGAACGTAATATGATCTAATCGTACTAAAGCAGCCGAGGTGTGTCCAGTGGGCGAGCGACCAAGTCAGTCATCGGTTCCTTCCTGCGTTGGTGAAGTGTCGTCACCCCGACCCTACCGGTGAACCCATGCCCTATGACGGAGGATGTGTATCCACGCCATGGCGGACACGATTACACGTGAGGCGTTTGGCTTCATCACCAAACATCAGCTGATCGAGATCGAGCACGCGCTGTCCCTCTGGCTTGGGATTGCTGATTGAGGCAGGCGTTCAGGAAAAAACCCGGGCACTGGACGCGATAACGCTGTAAATGGAAACGCGATCGACCGCGAGACCCTGGTAATACTGGGGCTGGGTACCCAGTCGGTATGCCGCCGGCGTGGCGCTTGTGCTCACACGTTGAGCAGCAGATAGCGCCGCTCCCACGGGCTGATGACGTCGAAGTACTCGCGGTACTCGGCTTCCTTGATGGCCGCGTAGGTGCGCAGGAAGTGTTCGCCGAACAGCTCGGCCAGCGGCGCGCAGGCCAGCAGCCGCTCGATCGCGTCGTCCAGGTGCCGCGGCAGCTGGTGCGGCTGTTCGTAGGCGCTGCCGGTCAGCGGCTCGCTCGGTTGCCGCCGCTCGCGCATGCCCAGGTAGCCGCAGGCCAGGCTGGCGGCGATCGCCAGATACGGGTTGACGTCGACGCCGGCGAGGCGGTTTTCCACGCGCCGGGCCTCCGGCGGGGAGTGCGGCACGCGCAGGCCGCAGGTGCGGTTGTCGTAGCCCCAGCTCAGGTTGATCGGTGCCGCGGTGTAGCGCGACAGCCGCCGGTAGCTGTTGACGTAGGGCGCAAAGAACGCGATCGCCGCGGGCAGGTACGCCTGAAGCCCGCCGATGAAGTGGAAGAACGCGGGCGATGGCGAGCCGTCCGCCTCGCTGAAGATATTGCGGCCGCTGGCGCGGTCGAGCACGCTCTGGTGGATGTGCATGGCGCTGCCGGGCTGTCCCTGCATCGGTTTGGCCATGAAGGTGGCGTACATGCCGTGGCGGATCGCCACCTCGCGCACCGTGCGCTTGAAGAGGAACACCTGATCCGCGAGAGCCAGCGGCTCGCCGTGGTCGAGGTTGATCTCCATCTGCGCCGTGCCCATCTCGTGGATGAGCGTGTCGAGCTTGAGGCCCTGCGCCTCGCACCAGTCGTAGATCACGTCGAAGATGTCGTCGTACTCGTTGACGGCGTCGATGGAAAAGCTCTGCATGCCGGCTTCGGTGCGGCGCGTGCGGCCCACCGGGGGCTTCAGCGGGATGTCCTCGTCCGGCTCGATCTCGACGAGGTAGAACTCCATCTCGGGCGCGACGATGGGCTGCAGGCCGTCGCGCTCGTAAAACGACAGGATGCGCCGCAGCACGTTGCGCGGGGCGAGCTCGGCCGCGCGGCCGTCGAAGTGCACGCAGTCGTGGATGATCTGCGCGGTCGGCTCCTTGGCCCACGGCACCAGGCGCAGCGTCGACGCATCGGGCACGAGCCGCATGTCCGGATCGGCCACCGGGGTGAAGTCCTGCTCCGGGTAGTCGCCGGTGACGGTCATCGTCAGCACCGCTTCCGGCAGGCGCAGACCGGCGGCGGGGTCGTATTTGTGGCGCGGCACGATCTTGCCGCGCGCCTGGCCGGTCATGTCCGGGATCAGGCACTCGACCTCGGTGATGCGGTGCTCGTCGAGCCAGCGCTGGATGGTGGCGGCAGTGGTGGTGGAGTCGTTCATGGTGACGGCGCGAGTCAGAGGGCGTCAGTGTGCCGCAGCTGCGGGTGGCCGACGGTGCCAGCGCGGCCGGCGCGGGGCGAACCATTCGGCGACTCGCGGCGACAATCGGGGCCATCGCGTTAGCCCGCAGGCACACAAAGGAGGCACACAGAGGATCATGGTGACGTTGTCGGACATCGAGGCGGCCGCGGCGCGGCTGGCGGGGCAGGTGCTCGAGACCCCGTGTCTGGAATCGCGCACGCTGTCGCAGATCACCGGTGCGCAGATTTTCCTGAAGTTCGAAAACCTGCAGTACACCGCGTCGTTCAAGGAGCGCGGGGCGTGCAACAAGCTGTCGTTGCTGACCGCGGAAGAGCGGGCGCGCGGGGTGATCGCGATGTCCGCGGGCAACCACGCGCAGGGGGTGGCGTACCACGCGCAGCGGCTGGGGCTGCGCGCGGTGATCGTGATGCCGCGTTTCACGCCGGGCGTCAAGGTCGAGCGCACGCGCGGCTTCGGCGCGGAGGTGGTGCTGCACGGCGACACGCTGGAGGAGGCGCGCGCCCACGCGCGCGCGCTCGCGGCCGAGCAGGGGCTGACCTTCGTGCACCCGTATGACGACGACGCGGTCATTGCCGGGCAGGGCACGATCGGGTTGGAGATGCTGCGCGCGCAGCCGGATCTGGAGGTGCTGGCGATCGCCGTCGGCGGCGGCGGGCTGATCGGCGGGGTGGCGGCGGCGGCGAAGGCGCTCAAGCCCGGCATCGAGGTCGTGGGCGTGCAGACGCGGCGCTTTCCGGCGATGGTCAACGCCGTCACGGGCAGCCACTGGCCGCAGGGGGCCAACACCATCGCCGAAGGCATCGCCGTGGGCAGCCCGGGCGAGCGCAACCTGGCGCTGGCGCGCCGCTACGTGGACGACTGGCTGCTGGTGGACGAGGAGGACATCGAGCAGGCGATCGTGATGCTGCTCGAAATCGAAAAGACGCTCGTCGAAGGCGCGGGCGCCGCGGGGCTGGCCGCGGTGCTGCGGCACCCGGCGCGCTTTGCCGGCCGCAAGGTCGGGCTGGTACTGTGCGGCGGCAACATCGACCCGCTGCTGCTTGCCTCCATCATCGAGCGCGGCATGGTGCGCGCGGGGCGGCTGGTGCGGCTGGTGGTCAACACGCGCGACCTGCCGGGGCAGCTCGCGCGCATCGCCGCGATCGTCGCCGAGGCCGGCACCAATATCGACCAGGTGCACCACCAGCGGGCCTTCACGCTGCTGGCGGCGCAGAGCGTCGAGATCGAACTGGTGCTGCAGACGCGCGGGCCGGCGCATGTGCAGCAGGTGCTGCAGGCGCTGCGCGACGCGGGCTTCGACGTCGCGCAGCGTTGAGGCGGCCGGCGCGGGGGTCAGTCGTCCCCGCCGTCGCCGCCGATGAGGCCGCCGAGCAGCCCGCCGGCGGCAAAGCCGCCCAGCACCGAGCCTTCCTCGCGCCGACCGCCCAGCTGCGGCGCGGCGGCAAAGACGCGCGACGCCAGGCGCGAGAACGGCAGGCTCTGCAGCCACACCTGGCCGGGGCCGCGCAGGCACGCGAGGAACAGCCCCTCACCGCCGAAGAGCGCGGTCTTGATCTTGCCGACGTATTCGATGTCGAAATCGACCTCGGGCGAGTAGGCGACGACGCAGCCCGTGTCCACGCGCAGCGTCTGGCCCGGTGCGAGCTCGCGCCGCACGACGGTACCGCCGGCGTGCACGAACGCGAGGCCGTCGCCCTCCAGCCGCTGCATGATGAAGCCCTCGCCGCCGAAGAACCCGACCGACAGCCGCCGCTGCAGTGCGATGCCGAGGCTCACCCCCCGGGCCGCGCACAGAAAGCTGTCCTTCTGACAGATGAGCGTGCCTCCCAGCGCGCGCAGGTCCATCGGCAGGATCTTGCCGGGGTACGGCGCGGCGAAGGCCACGCGCCGCTTGCCCGACGCCTGGTTGGTGTAGACCGTGGTGAACAGCGACTCGCCGGTGATCAGCCGCTTGCCTGCGCCGAGGAGCTTGCCGAAAAAGCCGCCCTGCTGCGCGCTGCCGTCGCCGAACACGGTGTCCATGACGACGCCGTCGTCCATGAACATCAGGCTGCCCGCCTCCCCGATCGCGGCCTCGCCCGGGTCGAGTTCCAGCTCGACGAACTGCATCTCCGCGCCGCGGATGTCGTAATCGATGACGTCCTTGCCCATGGTGAAACTTCCTGTTGGTGTGGGGAAAACGCGGTGCGATGGTAGCGCGGGTCGGGATTGGGTTGCCCGTCACGGGCCAGTCGCCGGATAGCGGGCCACGATGGTGTAGCGGGGCGCGGGTTCCCCGGTCGAGCGTGCGAGGACATACTCCCGCACCGGCCACACGATGGGCGAGCCGCCGGCGGGGCACTGCGCCCCATCCGCTCGCCGTGCCAGGGTCACGTGGGGTCGCAGCGGCCACGTCTCGACCGGCAGGGCCAGCGCGCGCAGCGCGTGCGCCAGCCGCCGGTGCAGCGCGGCCAGCGGTGGCGCGGCGCGGGCGCTGGCCAGTACCGCCAGCCCGTGGGGCCAGCACGCGGGGCCTTCGAGCGTCCAGCGGAACGGGGTGAACGGGACTGCGAGCCCCGCCTGCAATGCCGGCAGTCGCGCCAGCGGCACGGCCCCCAGGAAGTGCAGCGTCACGTGCCAGTCGTCCGGCGCGTACGGGCGCACCCCGGGCGGCCAGTGCCAGCGCGCGGCCGCCGCGGCGATCGCTTGCCGGGTCATGGCGTCGGGCCACAGGGCCAGGAAAAGGCGCGCCGTCGCGGGCGCATCGGCGGTTGCGGGTGTCACGGCCCGGGCAATATACCCTGCTGGACACACACCCCGGCCGCGGTGGCTACACTGCGCGCCGATGGCTGGCGAGCAGGCACTCGTGGAGGTGCGGCCCGAGGGGTTGTACTGCCCGGCGGGGGATTTCCACATCGACCCATGGCGGCCCGTGGCGCGCGCCGTGATCACCCACGCGCACGCCGACCACGCGCGCCGGGGGCACGGGGCGTATCTCGCGCACGCGGCCGCCGCCGGCGTGTTGCGCGCGCGGCTGGGCGACGGCATCGCCCTGCAGACGGTGGGCTACGGCGAGCCGCTGACGGTGGGCGGCTTGCGCGTCTCGCTGCACCCCGCGGGGCATGTGCTGGGCTCGGCGCAGGTCCGGCTGGAGCACCGCGGCGAGGTCTGGGTCGTCTCCGGCGACTACAAGCTCGAGGCCGACCCCACCTGCACGCCGTTCGAGCCGGTGCGCTGCCACACCTTCATCACCGAATCGACCTTCGGCCTGCCCATCTACCGCTGGCCGCGGGCGGACGGGGTGTTGGCCGACATCGCCGCCTGGTGGCAGGCGAACGCCGCGGCGGGGCGGGCCAGCGTGCTCTATGCCTACGCGTTTGGCAAGGCGCAGCGGCTGCTGGCCGGGCTGCGCGGACGGGGCGTGGGGCCGATCATCGTGCACGGCGCGGTGCACACGGTCAACGAGGCCTACCGCGCCGCCGGGGTGGCGTTGGCCGAGACGCGGCGCGTCGCCGATGGCCTCGCGGCCGCCGAGGCGCGGCGCGCGCTCGTGGTGGCACCGCCGTCGGCGCGCGGCACGCCGTGGCTGCGCCGCTTCGGTGCCCACGCCGACGCGATGGTCAGCGGCTGGATGCAGGTGCGCGGCGCACGCCGCCGCCGTGGTGTGGACCGCGGGTTCGTGCTGTCCGACCACGCCGACTGGCCGGGCCTGCTGCGGGCGGTGCGCGCCTGCGGGGCCTCGCGCGTGCTCGTCACCCACGGGTACGTGCCGGAGCTGGTGCGTTACCTGGCCGAACAGGGCTGGCAGGCCGACGCGCTGCGGGCGCCGTACGGCGATGAAGCGGGCGATGAAGCGGGCGAGGAGGAAGGCGAAGCGGTGGTGGCCGACGGCCCCGCGGAGGGCGGGGCATGAGGGACTTCGCCGCGCTGTACCGCGCACTCGACGCCAGCACCGCCACCGGCGACAAGCGCGCTGCGCTGGAGGCGTATTTCCGCGCCGCGGACGCCGCCGACGCCGCCTGGGCGGTGTATCTGCTCGCCGGCGGCAAGCCGCGCCAGATCGTGCCCACGCGCTGGCTGCGGGCACAGGCGTGCGCGGCCGCCGGTGTGCCGGACTGGCTGTTCGAGGCCTGCTATGCGGCGGTGGGCGATCTGGCGGAAACCATCGCGCTGCTGCTACCGCCGCCCGCCGACCCACGGCCGCAGGGCCTCGCGGCGTGGATGGCGGCGGTGCTGGCGCTGCGGGGCCTGCCGGAGGACGCACGCGCGACGGCGCTGCACGCGCAGTGGCAGGCGCTGACGGTGGAGGAGCGGCTGCTGCACGGCAAGCTCATCACCGGCGGCTGGCGGGTGGGGGTGTCGCGCCAGCTGGTGACGCAGGCGCTGGCGGCGGTGGCCGCGTTGCCGGTGGCGCTGCTGGCGCAGCGGCTGATGGGCTACACGCGTGCCGATGCCCGGCCCGGTGCGGCGGATTACCGGGCGCTGCTGGCGCCCGCGCCGCGGGCCGCAGCCGTTTCCTTCTCAGCGACTGCGTCGGCGGATACAGGGGCGGATGAAGAGACGCATGAAGGGGCGGATGCCGGAATTGAAGCGCCCAGCCACTTATCGTCTGGTTCGATGCCGTACGGCGAAGCGGCCGAGCGCGGCGCGGCGGTCGTCTGCGAAAGCGACGCCTGGCCCTACCCGTTTTTTCTCGCGCATCCGCTGCCGGCGGCGCTGCCGGACCCGGCCGCCGTGCTGGGCGAGCCGGACGCGTGGCTGGTCGAATGGAAGTGGGATGGCATCCGCGCCCAGCTCGTGCGCCGCCATGGGGTGGCGCTGTGGACACGCGGCGAGGAGCTGGTGACGGACCGCTATCCGGAGCTGGTGGCGCTGGGCGAGCGGTTGCCACCGGGCACGGTGCTGGATGGCGAAATCGTCGTGGTGGCGGACGACACGGTGCAACCGTTTGCGGCGCTGCAGCGGCGCATCGGTCGCCGGCGCGTGAGCGCCGCCCTGCTGCGCGAGCTGCCGGTGGCGCTGATCGCGTACGACCTGCTGGAGTGGCAGGGCCGCGACCTGCGCGACGAACCGCAGTGGCAGCGGCGCGAGCGCCTGCAGGCGCTGGTCGCGGCCGTGCCAGACCCGGCGCTGCGCGTCAGCCCCCTGCTGCCACCCGTTCCGGGCGACGGCTGGGCCGCGCTGGACGCGCAGCGCCGAGCGGCGCGCGCCCACGGGGCCGAGGGGCTGATGCTCAAACAGCGTGACGCCCGCTATGGCATTGGCCGCACGCGCACCCGCGGGGTGTGGTGGAAGTGGAAGGCCGACCCCTACACCGTCGACGCGGTGCTGGTCTATGCGCAAAAAGGGCATGGGCGGCGCGCGGGGCTGTATTCGGACTACACGTTTGCGCTCTGGAGCCACCCGAGCGGCCATCCCGCGCGGCAGCTCGTGCCGTTTGCGAAGGCGTATTCGGGCCTGAGCGACGCCGAAATGGCCCGGGTGGACGCGATCATCCGCCGCACGACGCGCGAGCGCTTCGGGCCGGTGTGCGCGGTCGCGCCCACGCTGGTGTTCGAGCTGGGCTTCGAGGGCGTGGCGCGCAGCGCGCGCCACAAAAGCGGCGTGGCGGTGCGCTTTCCGCGCATGCTGCGCTGGCGCACCGACAAACCGGTCGAGGAGGCCGACTCCCTGGCCACGCTGCTCGCGCTGGTGGAGCCGCCGGGGCCGGAGGGGGCGCGATGAGGGGGCGGTCGGTGCCCGCGGCCGCCGAAGCCGCCGAGCGTTGGATGCGCGCGCAGGGCTGGACGCCGCTCCCGTTTCAGCGCGAGACCTGGGCGGCGATCGCTGCGGGCGAGAGCGGCCTGCTGCACGCGAGCACCGGCGCGGGCAAGACCTACGCGGTGTGGCTGGGCCTGCTGCAGCGCCACGCCGGCCGCGCGGCGGCCGAGGAGCAACGCCAGATGGGGCCACGGGTGTTGTGGATCACGCCGCTGCGGGCGCTGGCGGCCGACACCGCGGCGTCGCTGCAGGCGCCGCTGGCTGCACTGGCCCCGCACTGGCGGCTGGCGGTGCGCACCGGCGACACGCCGTCCCCAGAGCGCGCCGCGCAGGCGCGCCGCTGGCCGCACGCGATGGTGACCACGCCGGAGAGCCTGAGCCTGCTGCTGGCGCGCGCGGACGCACCGCAGTGCCTGGCGGGCGTGGCTGCGGTGGTGGTCGACGAGTGGCACGAGCTGCTGGGCAACAAGCGCGGGGTGCAGGTGCAGCTCGCGCTGGCGCGGCTGCGGCGCTGGTGCCCGGGGTTGCAGGTGTGGGGGCTGTCGGCGACGCTGGCCAATTTGGACGAGGCGGCCGCGGCGCTGCTGGGCCCGGCGCGTGCGGCGACCGCGCGCGTGCTGCGCGCCGGGGTCGACAAGGTCGTGACCGTCGACACGCTGCTGCCCGCGCGGGTGGAGCGGTTTTCGTGGGCGGGGCACCTGGGCGCGTCGATGGTGCCGGCGGTGGCCGCGGCGCTGGACGGGTGCCGCAGCGCGCTGGTGTTCACGAACACGCGCTCGCAGACCGAGTGGTGGTACCAGGCGCTGCTGCAGGCCCGGCCGGACTGGGCCGGTGCGATTGCGCTGCACCACGGCTCGCTCGACCCGGCCGTGCGCACGTGGGTGGAGCAGGGTGTCAAATCCGCCCGGTTGCGCGTGGTCGTCTGCACCGCCAGCCTGGACCTGGGGGTGGACTTCGCGCCGGTGGAGCGGGTGCTGCACATCGGCTCGCCGAAGGCGGTGGCGCGGCTGGTGCAGCGCGCCGGGCGCAGCGGCCACGCGCCGGGGCAGCAGTCGCGCGTGACGCTGGTGCCCACGCACGCGCTGGAGCTGCTGGAGGCGGCCGCCGCGCGCGACGCGCTGCAGGCCGGGCGCATCGAGGCGCGCCCGTCGCCGCAGGCGCCGCTGGACGTGCTGGTGCAGCACGTGGTGACGGTCGCGCTGGGCGGGGGCTTCGTGCCACAGGCACTACTTGCCGAGGTGCGCGACACGCACGCCTACGCGACGCTGTCGGACGAGGATTGGCGCTGGTGCCTGGACTTCGTGCGGCACGGTGGCCCGTCGCTGCAGACGTATCCCGAATACCGCCGCGTGGGGCCGGATGCCGACGGCGTGTGGCGCGTGCCCGACGCGCGGTTCGCGCGCCGCCACCGCCTCAACATCGGCACCATCGTCGCCGACGCGCAGCTGGAGGTGCGCTTTCTCAACGGGGCGCGGCTCGGCACCGTGGAGGAAGCGTTCATCGCGCGCCTGCAGCCGGGGGAGCGCTTCGCCTTTGCCGGGCGCACGCTGGAGCTGGTACGGCTGCGCGACCTCACCGCCTGGGTGCGCGATGCGCGCGGCGCGCCGCCGCGGGTGCCGCGCTGGCAGGGCGGGCAGCTGCCGCTGTCGGGGACGCTGGCGGAGGCGATGCTGCAGCGCCTCGCGCGCGCCGAGCAGGGGGATCACGAGGGGCCGGAGATGACCGCGCTGGCGCCGCTGCTGGCGCTGCAGGCGCGCTGGTCGCGGCTGCCCACGCCCGGGCGGCTGCTGGCCGAGGTCTGGCACGACCGCGAGGGCTGCCACCTGTTCCTCTACCCGTTCGCGGGGCGCGACGTGCACCTGGGGCTGGCGCACTGGCTGGCCTGGCGCGTCGCGCAGGAGGCGCCGCGGACGTTTTCGATGGCTGTCAACGATATCGGGTTGACGCTGCTGTGTGTCGAGCCGATCGACTGGGCGGCGGGGCTCGCGGCGTGGCTGCGGGCGCCGCCACAGGAAGTGCTGGAGACGGAGTTGCTCGCCAGCCTGAACGCCGCGGAGCTGGCGCAGCGGCGCTTTCGCGAAATCGCGCGCGTGGCGGGCCTGATCGCGCAGGGCCACCCGGGTGAGCGGCGCAGCCAGCGCCAGTGGCAGGCGTCGGCCGCGCTGTTTTGGGACGTCTTCCAGCGCTACGACCCGCACAACCGCCTGCTGCAGCAGGCGCGCGCCGAGGTGCTGGCCCAGGTGCTCGATGTGCAGCGCCTGCACGCGACGCTGCAGCGCATGGCGGTGCAGACGCTGTACGTGGCTGCGCCGCCGCACCCGACGCCGCTGGCGTTTGCGCTGCTCGTGGAGCGCTGGCGCGAGCGGCTGTCCAGCGAGACGCTCGCGCAGCGGCTGCAGCGCTGGGTCGCGCGGCTGGACCGCGCCGCTGATGCGCCGACCCGCCCGCGCCGCCGGGCCGCGCCGATGGCGGGGGCCGACGCATGAGGGCGGTGCCGATGCGGGGGGCACGCTTGCTTGCGGTGCCCGCCAGCGGCGATACCGCGCGGCTGTGGCTGCTGCCCCAGCGCGCCGCCTGGTGGCCCGACGGGGAGACCCTCTTCGTCGCCGACGTGCACCTGGGCAAGGCGGCCGCGTTTCGCGCCGCGGGGCTGGCCGTGCCCGGTGGCACGACCGCGGACAACCTGCAGCGGCTCAGCGCGCTCGTCGAGGCGCTGGGCGCGCGCCGTCTCGTGGTGCTGGGGGACTGGCTGCACGCGCGCGCGTCGCTGACCCCCGCGGTACAGCAGGCGGTGGCGGCATGGCGCGCGCGGCACGCGGCGCTCGCGTGCGTGCTGGTGCGTGGCAACCACGACGACCACGCGGGCGACCCGCCTGCGTCGTGGGGGTTTACGGTGGTGTCGGAGCCGTGGCCGCTCGGGCCGTGGGAGTGCCGCCACACGCCGCCCGACGGGTTGGACGCCGCTGCGGGCCCCGACCCAGACCCGCGGGCGCAGCGGCCCGTGCTGTGCGGGCATCGCCACCCGGTATGCGTCGTGCGGGCGCCGGGGCGTGACCGGCTGCGCCTGCCGTGTTTTGCGCTCGACGGGCCGGTGCTGTGCCTGCCCGCCTTCGGGGCCTGGACCGGCGGGCACCCGGTGCCCGCGGCGCCGGGCGTGCAGCGCTGGGCGATCGCCGACGACACGCTGTGGCCGCTGGAGGGGCCGGTCGCGCCGTGGCGGGCGCTGGAGCCCTGAACGACGGTGACCGTTATGGGCAGGCGGCCAGGCCACGCCCGGCAGCGCCGAGCGCGGCCCGCAGCCGCTCGTGCTCGGCGGCGGTGAGGTCGGGCCAGCGCAGCGTCAGCACACGCGTTTCGGCGCGCTCCTGCACGACGCGGGCGTCGCGCACCCCTTGGCGCTGGGCGTCGGCCAGCGCCTTGCGGGCCGCGTCTTCGGTGGAATACGTGCCCAGCGCCAGGCCGGGGGCGAGCGCCGGCACGTTGACCTCGCGCTGGTCGATGCCGGCGGCGCGCAGCTCCGCGCGGCGGCGTTGCAGCGCGTCGGCGCTGGCGAACTTGCCGAGGTAGACGATCCAGCGCGCCGGCAGCGTGCCGGCCTGCTCGGTGTGGCGGCCGCGCAGGTCGGCGTTGCGGTCCGCAGCACGCAGCGCCGCGGCGGCCTGGTCCGGGGGCAGCGCGGCGAGTTGCCAGCAGCGCCGCGGCTCCGGCGCGGGCGTCGGTGCGGCAGCGGTCGTCGCGTCGCCGGCGTTGGGCGACGCCTCGGGCGGCGGGCCCGCGTCGGACGGCGCGTCCGCCGGGGGCGGTGGGGGCGCACTGCCCGGCGGGTTCAGCAGCCGCAGGCGGTGGGGCTCCACCTGTTGCGCCAGGCGCTGCGGTTCGCGCGCGCCGTCGTCGGCGGTCGGCGCGATGCCGAGCCACCCCTCGCGCCACGCCCACAGCGCGGCGTTGGCGAGCAGCAGCAAGACGACGAGTGCCCTCAGCATGGCCGCACGCTCACTTCGCCCTGGTGGACGTGGCGCACGCCGGCGGCACCGCGCACCCGCAGCGCCCCGTCGGGGGCCACACCGTCGGCCACACCCTCGCCCCCTTCGCTCAGGCGCACGCTGCGGCCGCGCAACGCGTCGCGCGCCGCGTACCGCGCCGCCCACGGCGCAAAGCCCTCGCGCTCGAACGCGGGCAGCGCGCGCAGCACCGCGGACGCGACAGAGGCCCAGGTGGCACCGAGCGCCGGGGCGGGCTGCCCCAGCGCATTGGCCACCTCGCGCAGGCCCACCGGTGGCAGCGCATCGGCGGGCGCGTCCGGGGGCAGCGCCGGTGTGGCCAGATTGAGGCCGATGCCGATCACCGCATACCGCTGCTCCGCGGTGGCGCCGTCCAAAGGCGCGGTCTCGATCAGGATGCCGCCGAGCTTGCGACCGTTCCACCACAGGTCGTTGGGCCACTTGAGCTGGACCGCGGACGACAGCGCCTCGGCCACCGCGACCCCGACCGCGAGCGACAGCCCGGACCAGTCCGCGGGCGCGAGCACCGCGCCGATGGAAAACGCGAGCGACGCACCGGGCAGCGTGACCCACGGGCGCCCGAGCCGCCCGCGTCCGGCGTGCTGGTGCACGGCGGCGAGCACCACCGGCTCGGTCTGCCTGGCGCGGGCACGGCGCATCAACTCGGCGTTGGTCGAGTCGATCACGGGCACCACCTCCACCGACAGCCCGGGCCACAGTGGCGCGGCCGCCTGCCACAGCGATTCGGCGCCGGCGTGCAGCTGCGCCAGCGCGGCGGAGGTGTCGGCATCGGTCAGTGTCGGTGTGGACATCGGTCGGTGACGGCGGGGCGGCGGGCCCGGGGGCGGCGCCGGACGGCAAAAACTTTGCTAAGGTAGTCACATGTGGGTGCGCAGGCGTGCGCGCGCGAGGGAGGGGCGGTTCACGTCCATCCGCGCGCACAGCGGCCACGCCCGGAGCATTGTAGAGATGAACGCCAACGCCAAAACCCTGGTCATCGCCGAAAAACCTTCCGTCGCGCTCGACATCGTGCGCGCACTCACCCCCGTGGCGGGCAAGTTCGAGAAACACGACGACCACTACGAAAACGACCGCTACATCGTCACCTCGGCGGTCGGGCACCTGCTCGAGATCGCCGCGCCCGAGGCCTACGACGTCAAGCGCGGCAAATGGAGCTTTGCCCACCTGCCGGTGATCCCGCCGCACTTCGAGCTCAAGCCCATCGACAAGACCAAGTCGCGCCTGAACGCCGTGGTCAAGCTGGCCAAGCGCAAGGACGTCGGGGCGCTGGTCAACGCCTGCGACGCCGGGCGCGAGGGGGAGCTGATCTTTCGCCTGATCGAGCAGTACGCCGGCGGCACCGACAAGGACGGGCGGCCCAAGCCGCTGGGCAAGCCCGTGTACCGGCTGTGGCTGCAGTCGATGACGCCGCAGGCGATCCGCGAGGGCTTCGAGCACCTGCGCAGCGACCAGGAGATGCGGCCGCTGGCCGACGCGGCGCGCAGCCGCTCCGAGGCGGACTGGCTGGTCGGCATCAACGGCACGCGGGCGATGACCGCGTTCAACAGCCGCGACGGGGGGTTTTTCCTCACCACGGTGGGGCGTGTGCAGACGCCGACGCTGGCCATCGTCGTCGAGCGCGAGGAGCAGATCCGGCGCTTCCAGCCGCGCGACTACTGGGAGGTGTACGCCACCTTTGCCGCGCAGGCCGGGACGTACGTCGGGCGCTGGTTCGACCCGGCGTGGCGCAAACCCAGCGGTGACGACGCCGACCCCGAGCGCAAGCCCGAGCGCCTGTGGACCGAGGCCGAGGCGCGCGCCATCGCCGACGCGGTGCGCGGCCGTTGGGCGGATGTGCGCGAGGAGTCCAAACCCACGACGCAGGCGTGCGGGCTGCTGTACGACCTCACCAGCCTGCAGCGCGAGGCCAACGGGCGCTTCGGCTTTTCGGCCAAGACGACGCTCGCGCTGGCGCAGAGCCTGTACGAAAAGCACAAGGCGCTGACCTACCCGCGGACCGACTCGCGCGCGCTGCCCGAGGACTACCTGGGCACGGTCAAGCACACGCTGGAAGCGCTGGCCGACGCGCCGCTGGCGCACCTGGCGCCGCACGCCCGCACCGCGCTGCAGCAGGGCTACGTGCGCCCCACCAAGCGCGTCTTCGACAACACCAAGGTCAGCGACCACTTCGCGATCATCCCCACGCCGCAGGTGCCGCACGGCTTGAGCGAAGCCGAGCAAAAGCTCTACGACCTGGTGGTGCGCCGCTTCATCGCGGTGTTCTTCCCCCCGGCGGAGTTTCTGGTCACGACGCGCATCACGCAGGTGCCGGTGGACGGCGCGACGCACCACTTCAAGACCGAAGGCAAGGTGCTGGTCAAGCCGGGCTGGATGGCGGTGTACGGCAAAGAGGCGGCCGAAGACTTCGAGGGCGCACGCGCCGGCGACAAGGGCCAGCCGCTCGTGCCGGTGCAGCCGGGCGAGCGCGTGCGCACCGAAGATGCGCGCGTCGACGCCAAGCAGACGCGTCCGCCCGCGCGCTTCAACGAAGCGACGCTGCTGGCCGCGATGGAGGGGGCCGGCAAGCTGGTGGACGACGAGGAACTGCGCAGCGCGATGGCCGACAAGGGGCTGGGCACGCCCGCCACGCGCGCGGCCATCATCGAAGGGCTGATCGCCGAGAAATACCTGCTGCGCGAGGGCCGCGAGCTGATCCCCACGCCCAAGGCCTTTCAGCTCATGACCCTGCTGCGCGGGCTGGGCGTGGAGGAGCTGACGCGGCCGGAGCTGACCGGCGAATGGGAGCACAAGCTGTCGCAGATGGAACGCGGGCAGCTCAGCCGCGAGGCCTTCATGCGCGAGATCGCCGCGATGACCGAGCGCATCGTGCGCAAGGCCAAGGAGTACGACCGCGACACCGTTCCCGGCGACTACGCGACGCTGCGCACGCCCTGCCCGCAGTGCGGCGGCGTCGTGAAGGAGACCTACCGCCGCTACGCCTGCACGGGCGCGGACGGTGCCGGGGCGGGGTGCGGCTTTTCGCTGCCCAAGGCCCCCGGTGGGCGCGTGCTGGCGGTGGAGGAGGTGGAAACCCTGCTGCGCGAGCACCGCATCGGGCCGCTGGAGGGCTTCCGCTCCAAGGCGGGCTGGCCATTCAGCGCCGAGCTGACCGTGGGGCCGGACGCCGACGGGCAGTGGAAGCTGGCGTTCGACTTCGGTGACGACGAGGAAGAGGCCACGGGGGAGCTCGCCGACTTGAGCGACCGCGAGCCGCTCGGGCCGTGTCCCAAATGCGGCAGCCCCGTCGTCGAGCACGGCGCACACTATGTATGCAGCCGCGCGGTACCGACCGTGCAGCAACCCACGCCCAGCTGCGACTTCAAGAGCGCGACGACCATCCTGCAGCAGCCGATTGCGCGGGAGCAGATGGCCAAGCTGCTCGCCACCGGTCGCACCGACTGGCTGGAGGGCTTCGTGTCCAACCGCACGCGCCGGCCGTTCAAGGCCGCCCTGGTGTGGGACGCCGACGCCGGCAAGGTCAACTTCGCGTTCGAGCCGCGCGAGGGCGGCGCCACCCCGCGGCGCGGCGCGGCGCGGACCACGGCGGCGCGTGCCGCGCCCGCGCGCACGGCAACGGCGCGGCGCAGCACCCGCAAATCCTGACCCCCCAGACCCTGACCCAGAGGCCGACCCCAAGAGGAGACCGATCGATGAGCCTGAAGCTGTACTACGCCCCCGGGGCGTGTTCGTTCGTGCCGCACGCGGCGCTGGAGCTGGCCGGTGCCGCGTTCGAGCCGGTGCTCATCAAGCTGCACAAGGGCGAGCAGCGCACGCCCGCGTTTCTCGCCCTCAACCCGCGCGGCCAGGTGCCGGTGCTGGTCGACGGCGAGGCGCCGGTCACGCAGATCGTCGCGATCTGCCTGCACCTGGACGCGATGTTCCCGCAGGCGGGGCTGCTGCCGGCGCAGGGCATGGCGCGCACCCGGGCGCTGGAGACGTTGATGTGGATGAACAACACCGTCCACCCGACGTTCACGCACGTCTTCATGCCGGCCAAGTTCACCGATGACCCCGCGGCGCAGGCATCGGTCAAGGCGCACGCGCTGGGGCGCTACCGCGAGCTGCTGCAGGAGCTGGAGGGGCTGGTGGCGGCCCGCCCCGGCGCGTGGCTGGCCGGTGCCCAGCCCGGCGTGCTCGACGCCTATGCGCTGACCCTGCTGCGCTGGGGCGGGTTTGCCGGCATCGACCCGACCACGCTGCCGCAGACGTGGGCGCTGGCGCAGGCGTTTGCGGCGCTGCCGGCGGTGGCGCGCGTGATCGAGCGCGAGCGGCTGCAGCTCAACGTCTACAAGCCCACCGTCGCCTGAAAGCGCACCGACACCCGCAGGCCCCGCGCGTGGGGGCGCTGCGGGTCGGCGTCTTCCATCGCCAGCTGCGCGCCGTGCTGGCGCACGATCTCGTGCACGATGGCCAGGCCCAGCCCCGAGCCGTCGACGTTGGTGCCGAGCGCGCGGTAAAACGGCGCGAGGACGCGCTCGCGTTCGTCGGGCGGGATGCCGGGGCCGTTGTCCTCGACCTGCAGGACCTGTACCCCGCTGAAGGGGTCGGTCAGCACGCGCACCGTCACCACCCCGCCGCGCGGCGTGTAGCGCAGCGCGTTGTCGGCCAGGTTGCGCACGAGTTCCGCCAGCAGCGTCGGGTTGCCCCACAGATGCACCGTCGGCAGCCCCGGCTGCGGCGCCGCCGGCAGCGTCTCGAAGCCGAGGTCGATGCCCTTGTCCAGCGCCAGCGGCACGAGGTCCTCGACCACCTCGCGCGCCACGCGCACCAGGTCGACCGGCTCGCGCGGCAGGGCCCGTCCCGCGGCCTCGGCGCGCGCCAGCGCCAGCAGTTGGTTGACCGTGTGCGCCGCACGGGCGCTGGAGGTGGCGAGCTGCCGCAGCGAGCGCTGCACCTCCTCGCCAACGCCGGGCGGCAGCTGCTGCTGCGCCATCTCCGCCTGCATGCGCAGCCCCGCCAGCGGCGTCTTGAGCTGGTGCGCCGCGTCGGCCAGGAAGCGCTTCTGGTTCGACAGCGTCACCTTCAGGCGTTGCAGCAGGTCGTTGATCGACGCCACCAGCGGCGCGACTTCCTGCGGCACCTGCTCGTCGTCGATGGGGCTGAGGTCGTCCGGGCGCCGCGCGCGGATGCGGCGCTCGAGCTCGCTCAGTGGTCGGATGCCGTGCACCAGCGCCAGCCACACCAGCAGCACCGCCAGCGGCAGGATGATGAACTGCGGCACCATCACGCCCTTGATGATCTCAGTGGCCAGCTTGGAGCGCTTGCCGCGCGTCTCGGCCACCTGCATCAGCACCAGGTGGTCGCGCGCCGGGCCGCGCGCCAGCCACGTGTACGCCACGCGCACGTCCTCGTCGCGGATCACATCGTCGCGCAGCCGGATATCGCCGGGCTGGGGCGCGACGTCCTCCGGCGGGCGCGGGAACGCCGGGTCGCCGCTGACCAGACGGCCGTCACGGTCGACGACCTGGTAGAACACGAGGTCCGTGTCGTCCGCGCGCAGCAGGTCGCGCGCCTGGGGTGTGAGCGCGAACATCGCGCGCCCGTCCTCGATGGTGACGAACTGCGTCAGCGCCTGCAGGTTGAACTCCAGCGCGCGGTCGTACGGGCGGTTCGCGATCCCCTGCGCGACGAACCACGTCAGCCCCAGCGACAGCGGCCACAGCAGCAGCAGCGGTGTGAGCATCCAGTCCAGGATCTCGCCGAAGAGGCTGTGCTGTTCGCGCCGGAAGAGCTGGCGCCACCCGCGTCCGGCGCGCGACGCGGGGTCGGCGCTGGCGGGTTCCTCTGCCCCGGTGGCCCCGTGGACGCCATCGGTCCCAGTGATGCCGTCGCCCACCGAGAAGGGGGGCGCCCCGTCAGCCCGGGATCTTTTCAAGGCAGTACCCCAGCCCGCGCACGGTGGCGATGCGGATTGGCCCCCGCTCGATCTTCTTGCGCAGGCGGTGGATGTACACCTCGATCGCGTTGGTGCTGACCTCGTCGCCCCATTCGCACAGGCGCTCGACGAGCTGCTCCTTGCTCACCAGCCGGCCGGCACGCTGCAGCAGCACCTCCAGCAGGCTCAGCTCGCGCGCGGAGAGCTCGACCATCTTGCCGTCGATCGTCGCCACCCGGCCCGCCTGGTCGTACACCAGCGGCCCGTGCTGGATCACACTGGAGGCCGCCCCGTTGCCGCGGCGCACCAGCGCGCGCACACGCGCCTCCAGCTCGGCCAGCGCGAACGGCTTGGCCATGTAATCGTCGGCGCCGAGGTCCAGGCCGCGCACGCGGTCCTCGACGCTGTCGGCGGCGGTCAGGATCAGCACCGGCAGGCGCGAGCCGCGTGCCCGCAGGCGCCGCAGCACCTCCAGGCCGCCGAGCTTGGGCAGCCCCAGGTCCAGGATCAGCAGGTCGAAGCCGTCGTGCATGAGCAGCGCGGCGTCAGCGTCTTCGCCGGTGGCCACGTGATCCACCGCCGCGCCCGCTGCGCGCAGCGTGCGCAACAGCCCGTCGGCCAGCACCTGGTCGTCTTCGGCGATGAGGATGCGCATGGCAGGTCTCCCGGGGAGGGCAGCGCGGCGCTAGCGCTCGCACTGCGTGGCATTGTAGGGCGCGGCGCCCGGCGCGCCATCGCCCTCGGCGTAGGCTTCCAGGCCCAACGCTACCACCGCCGCCACCGCATCGCCGACGGCGGCGCGGAACTCGCGTTCGGCCTGTTCGACCGCCTGCTGGAAGGCGCGCAGCCAGTCGCGCCCGGTGGGCGTGAACACGATGCGCCGCGCCCGCGCGTCATGCGGGTCCGGCTCGCGCCGCACCAGCCCCCAAGCGACGCACTGGTCCACGAGGTCGCCCATCGCCTGCTTGCTCATGCCGGCGCTGGCCGCGAGTTCCGTCAGCCGGGCGCCGCACAGCGGCAGGTGGCGCGTGATGTGCACGATCGCCGCGCCCACCCGGTCGCGTGCCGCCAGGTTTGACAGCGCCAGCGGGGCCTGCGGCGAGTGCGCCATCAGCCACAACACGCGCTCATCGAACCGGCGCAGCGCAAGCCCCATCAGGCGGCCCAGGTGGGTGAGCCGCCAGCGTTCGTCGGCGCGGAAAGCCGGCAGGGACGTCATGGGCTAATGGTAAGGTAAACTGACCAAAAAATTGGAAAAATCTCCCCAATAGCCCATTACACTGCGTCCCGTGCCCGCGCCGTGGACGCGCCGGCGCCCCGATCGATAACCCCACCGGAGGACTTGTCACCATGAACACCGCGACCCGCACCCCCGACCCCGACAAGGCCAAGGCGCTGCAGGCGGCGCTGGCGCAGATCGAAAAGCAGTTCGGCAAGGGCACGATCATGCGCCTGGCCGAAGGCGAGAAGGTGGAGGACATCCAGGTCGTCTCCACCGGGTCGCTCGGGCTCGATCTGGCGCTGGGCGTGGGCGGCCTGCCCCGTGGCCGCGTGATCGAGATCTACGGCCCCGAGTCGTCGGGCAAGACGACGCTGACGCTGCAGGTCATCGCCCAGATGCAAAAGCAGGGCGGCATCTGCGCTTTCGTCGACGCGGAGCACGCGCTGGACGTGCAGTACGCGCAAAAGCTCGGCGTCGATCTGTCCAACCTGCTGATCAGCCAGCCCGACACCGGCGAGCAGGCGCTGGAAATCGTCGACAGCCTGGTGCGCTCCGGCGCGGTGGACCTGATCGTCGTCGACTCGGTCGCGGCGCTCACACCCAAGGCCGAAATCGAGGGCGACATGGGCGACAGCCTGCCCGGCTTGCAGGCGCGGTTGATGAGCCAGGCGCTGCGCAAGCTCACGGCGACGATCAAAAAGACCAACTGCATGGTCATCTTCATCAACCAGATCCGCATGAAGATCGGCGTGATGTTCGGCAGCCCCGAGACCACCACCGGCGGCAACGCGCTCAAGTTCTACGCGTCGGTGCGTATCGACATCCGCCGCACCGGCTCCATCAAGCGCGGCGAGGAAGTCATCGGCAGCGAGACCAAGGTCAAGGTCGTCAAGAACAAGGTCGCCCCGCCGTTCAAGACCGCCGACTTCGACATCCTCTACGGCGAAGGCATCAGCCGCGAGGGCGAAATCGTCGACCTGGGCGTGCAGCACAAGGTGATCGAGAAGTCCGGCGCGTGGTACGCCTACAACGGCGAGAAGATCGGCCAGGGCCGCGAGAACGCGCGTGAGTTCCTGAAGGAAAACCCGGATCTGGCGCGCGAAATCGAAAACAAGATCCGCGCCGTCGTCGGCGTGGCGGCGCTGCCCAGCGTGGACCCGGACGAGGTGATGGACGCCGATGCGGCGCTCGATGACGTCTGAAATGGTGCGGCCGCCGGACGCCGGATCGGCGTCAGCCGGGGGTGAACGCCCCACCGGGGCCTCGACGGGGAAGGGGCGGCGGGCGTGGCCGCGGAGTCGTTCGCCCGTGGGGGTGGCTTCCGGGGCGACGGCCGCAGAGGCGAGCGACGGGCCGAGCCTGATGGCACGCGCGCTGCGGGCGCTGGCGCGGCGCGAGCACACGCGCGCCGAGTTGGCGCGGCGGCTGGCCCCGCACGCCAGCGACCCGGAAGCCTTGGCGGCGGTGCTCGACGCCTGTGCCACGCGCGGCTGGCTCGACGAGCAGCGCGCCGCCGAGGCGCACGTGCGCCGCCGCGGTGAGGCGATGGGCAGCGCCCGGCTGCGCGCCGAGCTGCGCGAGCGCGGGGTGAGCGGCGAGGCGCTGGACGCCGCGCTGCAGCCGCTGGCCGCGACCGAGGCCGAGCGCGCCCGCGCGTTGTGGGCGCGGCGCTTCGGCACCGCCCCGCGCGACGCCGCCGAGCGCGCGCGGCAGATGCGGTTTCTCGCCGCGCGCGGTTTTGCCGCCGACGTCGTGCGTCGCACCGTGCCGCCGGTGTCGCCCGGCGGCGACGCCACCGAAGCCACGGACTGATCCGGCCGTGCCACGCCGCCACCGGCGGCGCTATGATGCGGGCCACGAGCGGACCCCGTGCCCCTTCGGGCCCCGCGGGAGGGGCTATGAGGGCGTGAACGGGCAGCTTCTGTAGCGCCCGGCGGCTCGGTCCTGGAGACTGTCCATGCGCGTCAACCTGCCCGTCACGCAAAAGGCCTACGACTTTCCGGCCGACCAGACCCTGATTTCGGTCACCGACGTCAAGGGCCGCATCACCTACGCCAACAACAATTTCGTCGCGGTCAGCGGCTACACGCGCGAGGAGCTGCTCGGGCAGCCACACAACATCATCCGCCACCCGGACATGCCGCAGGAAGCGTATCGCGACATGTGGCAGACCATCTTGCACGATGGGCGTCCGTGGACGGCGCTGGTGAAAAACCGGCGCAAAAACGGCGATCACTACTGGGTACGCGCCAACGCCACACCGGTGCGTGAGGGCGAGCAGATCGTCGGGTTTTTGTCGGTGCGCACCAAGCCCACAGCCGAAGAGATCGCCGCGGCCGAGGCGCTCTACGCCCGTATGCGCGCCGAGGAGGAGGCCGGGCGCAAACTCACCTACCGGTTGCAAAACGGCGAGGTGGTGCGCAACGCGTGGTGGGCGGCGCTGGCGCGCCGGTTCACGCCAGGTCTGGCCGGGCGGGTCATCGGGGGAACGGTGCTTGCCGGGGCCGCGCCGCTGCTGACCGCCGCGTGGGCTGACGCGGCCGGCTGGAGTGCCGCGGCGGCGTGGTGGGCGGCCGCCGGGGTGGCGGTGTTGATCGTCGCGATCGTGGCGGCGTTTGCGTACCGCGATATCGTGCGGCCGATCCGGCGCATCGTGCGCCAGGCCGAGCACCTGGCCTCCGGCGACCTGGTCGAGCCCATCGTCGTCGACACGCATGGCACGCTCAAGCGCATCCAGTTGTCGCTGCAGCAGGTCGAGGTCGGCGTGCGCACGGTGGTGCGCGACATCCGCCACGAGGTCGGCAACCTGCGCGGCGGCACGCAGGAGATCGCTGCCGGCAACCAGGACCTCTCGCACCGCACGGAGACGGCAGCATCCAACCTGGAGCGCACCGCGGCGTCGATGGAGGAAATCCACGGCACGACGCAGGAAACCGCGCGCCTGACCAACGAAGGCGTGGCGCTGGTGCAGGAGACCCAGGCCAAAGCCGAGCAGGCCAGCACCGCCGTCACCGGCATGGCCAGCACGATGCGCGAGATCACCGATTCGTCGCAGCGCATCACCGACATCATCCAGGTCATCGAGGGCGTGGCGTTCCAGACCAACATCCTCGCGCTCAACGCCGCGGTGGAGGCGGCGCGCGCCGGCGAGGCCGGGCGCGGCTTCGCGGTCGTCGCCGGCGAGGTGCGCGCGCTCGCCCAGCGTACCGGCGAGGCCGCCAAGCAGATCCGCCAGCTCATCACCGAGTCGCGCGAGCGCGTGCTCGCGGGGGATGCCCGCGCCGCCGAGGCCGCCGCGCACATGCAGCAGGTGCGCGAGGCCGTCGAGCGCGTCGCGCAGGTGCTGCAGGACATCCGCCACTCCGCCGACGAGCAGTCGCGCGGGGTCGCGCAGATCGCCGAGGCGCTGGCCAACCTCGATTCCGTCACGCAGCAAAACGCCGCAATGGTGGAGGAGCTCGCGGCAGCGGCGATCTCGTTGGACGAGCAGGTGCAGGTCGTGCACGGCACGATCCGGGTCTTCCGCCTCAAGCCCGACGACAAGCTGTTGGTCAAGGAAGACGCCGTTCGCCTGCGCGAGGTCAACGCCGCCAAGAGCGACCCGAACCAGCTCGACTTCGACAGCGCGATCAAGGCCCACCAGCAGTGGCGCATCAAGCTGCGCAACGCGATCCTCAAGGGCGAAAAGCTCGACGTCGCTACCATCCGCCGCGACGACTGCTGCGCGGTGGGCAAGTGGATCTATGGCGAAGGCGGGCGCCGCTACGGCAATCTGCCGCTCTTTTCCACGCTCGTCGAGCAGCACAAGACCTTCCACCTCGAGACGGGTCGCGTGGCCGAACTCATCAATGCCGGCAAGAAGGAGGAAGCCGACCGGCTGCTGCAGGGCGAGTCGGCCTTCATCCGCGCTGGCCGCGCGGTGGTCGACACGCTGCAAAAACTCAAGCAGGCGGTGCAGGGGGTGGTGAAGTCGGCCGCCATTCAGGCGCAGCGCGCCGCCCCGGCCGCGCGGCTCGCGGCCCCGGCGTCCGTGACGGCGGCGTCGTCTCACGCATCGCGCCCGGCGGCCCAGGCGGCGGCACCGGGCACTCCCAAAGCCGCGACCACGCCCGCCGCGGCACCCGCCACGACCGCGGAAGACGAGTGGGAAACCTTCTGACGGGCGCCCGGGCTGCGTGAGCCGGTTCGAAGCGTCCGCGTGAGGATACGGGGGCGCACGTGCCGGCGCTGCGGGCTCAGCCGAGCCAGCGCCGCAGCCGCTCGACCGCTTCGTCCAGGTCGGCGCGCGCGGCCGCCAGCGAAAAGCGCACGAAGCGTCCGCCGTCGGCCGTGCCGAAGTCGGCGCTGGGCGTGGCGACGATGTGGGTGTGGCGCAGCATCGCGCGCACGAAACCCTGGCTGTCGGTCACGCCCGCGCGTGCGAACAGCGCGCTGGCGTCCGCCCAGACGTAAAACGCCCCGTCCGGCTCCACCGGGATGCCGAATCCCAGCGCGCGCAGCGCCGGGACGAACGCGTCGCGCCGCGCCGCATAGTCCGCTCGGCGGCGCTCGGCCTCCGCCAGCGTTTCCGCCTCGAAGCACGCCAGCGCCGCCCACTGCGCGACGGTGCTGGCGCAGATCGTGTGGTTTTGCGCCAGCCGCTCCACCGCCGGCACCAGCGCTTCGGGCAGCACCAGCCAGCCCAGCCGCCAGCCGGTCATGCCAAAGGTTTTGGAGAAGCTGTTGACGCTGACGATGTCGTCCCCCGAAGCGAGCGCCGTCTGGCCGTAGTGCGCGTCGAACGACAGCCCCAGATAGATTTCATCGACGACGAGCGCGCCGCCGCGGTGCCGCACCGCGTCGCGGATCGCGCGCAGCGTCTGCGGGTCGATCGAGGTGCCGGTCGGGTTGGCGGGCGAGGCCAGCATCACCCCGCGCGTGCGCGGCCCCCACGCAGCGGCGATTTGCGCGGCGGTGGGCTGGTAGCGTGTTGCCGGCGTCGTCGCCAACAGCGTCGGGGTCACGCCGAGGCTGGCCAGGATTTGGCGGTTGCAGGGGTAGCACGGGTCGGGCAGCAGCACCTCGTCGCCCGCATCGAAAAGCGCGAGCACCGCGAGTTGCAGCGCGCCGGACGCACCGGCGGTGATCGCGATGCGCCGCGCCGGCACGTCCACCCCGTGGTGCGTCCGGTACCACGCGGCCAGGCGCTCGCGCAGCGCGTCCAGCCCCAGCGCGGCGGTGTAGGCCGTGCGGCCGTCACGGATCGCCTGCTCGGCCGCGGCGCGCACGGCGGCCGGTGCGCCGAAGTCGGGTTCGCCGATATTCAGGTACAGCAGCCGCGGGGCACCGTCGGGCAGCGTCCGGGCGTAAGCCGCGGCCTCCTGCGCCACCTGCATCACGAGAAACGGGGCCACCGCCTGCGCGCGGGCACTGGCGCGGGGACTGACGGAGACGGTCGGTTCGGGCGCGTTCATTTGCCGATACAAAAGCGCGAAAAAATCACCCCCAGCAGGTCGTCGGCACCGAAGGCGCCGGTGATCGTGCCCAGGGCTTCGTGGGCCAGGCGCAGTTCCTCCGCCAGCAGCTCCAGCGCCGGCGCGGGGCTGGCCAGCTGCGCCTGCGCCGCCGTCAGGTGCGCGCGCACGCGGTGCAGCGCCTGCACGTGGCGTTGGCGCGCGCTGAACAGGCCTTCCGGCGTCGCGCCGGTCCAGCCCACCGCCTGCAGCAGGCGCTGGCGCAGCGCCTCCAGCCCGGCACCGGTGCGGGCCGACAGGCGGATGCCGTTGCGATCGTGGCCCCCCGCGTCGGGTGAGCCCTCGCTATCACTGCTCGCGTCGCCGACCGCATCGGCCTTGTTCCAGACGTCGATCACCGGCACGCGCGCGGCCAGCCGCGCCGCCAGCTGCGCGCGGATCGCGGCGTCGGCGCTGGCGTAATGGGGGTCGTGCGCGCGCGAGAGGTCGTGCACGAACAGCACCGCGTCGGCCGACTCGATGCGCTGCCATGCGCGCGCGATGCCGATGCGCTCGACCTCGTCGACGCCGTCGCCGTCGCGCAGGCCGGCGGTGTCGATCACGTGCAGCGGCACGCCGTGGATCTGGATGGACTGCTGCACCACGTCGCGCGTGGTGCCGGCAATCGGGGTGACGATCGCGACCTCCGCCTGCGCCAGCGCGTTGAGCAGCGAGCTTTTGCCCGCGTTGGGCTGCCCCGCGATGACCACGTGCATCCCCTCGCGCAGCAGCGCCCCCTGGCGCGTGCGGGCCAGCACGTCATCGAGCCGCGCCTGCAGCCGCGCCAGTTGCCCGGCGGCGTCGGCCTCGCGCAGAAAGTCGATGTCCTCTTCGGGGAAGTCCAGCGTCGCCTCCACCAGCATGCGCAGCTGGACAAGATCGTCGCGCAGCGCCTCGACCGCCTGCGAGAACGCGCCGCTGAGCGAGCGCGCCGCGCTGCGCGCCGCGGCTTCGGTGCTGGCGTCGATCAGGTCGGCCACCGCCTCGGCCTGCGCGAGGTCGAGCTTGCCGTTCAGAAACGCGCGCTCGGTGAACTCGCCCGGCTGTGCGAGGCGCAGCCCGGGCACGCGCGGCCGCCCGGTCGCGGGGTCGGTCTCGGCCGCGGCGTCCAGGCAGCGCTGCAGCAGCAGTTGCAGCAGCACCGGGCCGCCGTGCGCCTGCAGCTCCAGCACGTCCTCGCCGGTGTAAGAGTGTGGCGCCGGAAACCACAGCGCGATGCCGTGGTCGAGCGCGCTGCCGTCGGCCGCGAGAAACGGGCCGTAGTGTGCATGACGGGGGCGCAGTGGCCGCCCGAACAATGGGCCGTGCAGCGCAGCCAGCCCCCGCCCCGACAGCCGCACGATCCCCACCGCCCCGCGCCCCGGCGCGGTGGCGATCGCGGCGATCGGCTCGTCATGCCGGGGCAGCATGGCCGGCGGTCACTTGAACTTGGGCAGGTTGATCTTCAGCGGCACGCCCATCGAGTGGTTGATGTACGCCTGCTGCGCGATCGTGAGCACGTTGTTGGTGATCCAGTACAGCACCAGACCGGCGGGGAAGAAGAAGAACATCACGCTGAAGATGAGCGGCATCAGCCACATCATCTTGGCCTGCAGCGGGTCTGGCGGCAGTGGGTTCAGCGCGGTCTGCACCAGCGTCGTCAGCGTCATCACCAGCGGCAGCACGTAGTACGGGTCCGGCGACGACAGGTCGACGATCCAGCCCACCCACGGCGCGTTGCGCATCTCCACGCTGGCCAGCAGCACCCAGTACAGCGCGATGAACACCGGGATCTGGATCAGGATCGGCAGGCAGCCGCCCAGCGGGTTGACTTTTTCTTCGCGGTACAGCCGCAGCATCTCTTGCTGCAACAGCTGCGGCTTGTCCTTGAGGCGCTCGCGCATTTCCATGATGCGCGGGTTGATGGCCTTCATCTTGGCCATGCTGCGGTAAGCGCTGGCGTTGAGCCAGTAAAACGCCGCCTTGATCAGCACCACCAGCAGCACGATCGCCCAGCCCCAGTTGCCCACGAGGCCGTGGATCTTTTCCAGCAGCCAGTACAGTGGCTTGGCCAGGATCGTCAGCCACCCGTAGTCCTTGACCAGCTCCAGTCCCGGCGCGAGCGTCTCCAGCACTTTTTCTTCCTGTGGGCCGACGTAGAGCTGCGCGCCAAACGTCTGCTCCTGCCCCGGCGCGACGGTGAGCGCCGGGCCGATTTGCCCGACGGCGTAGACGTCGCCCACCTTGCGCACGAAGTTCTCGCGCTCCACCCCCGCGGGCAGCAGCCACGCGCTGAAGAAATAGTGCTGCACCATCGCGACGTAGCCGTCGCTGGCCTGGCGCTGGATGTCGACCTTGCCCTTGTCGATATTGGCGAACTCGACCTTCTGGTACTTGGCCGCGTCGCTGTACACCGCCGGGCCGGTGAAGGTCGTGTAGAAGGGCGTCTCGCTCTCCGCCTTGCGGCCGTCGCGCACGAGCTGCTGGTACACGCGGGCGGTCACGGGCTCGGTGCCGACGTTGCGCAGCGTGTGCTGCACGTCGATCGCATAGCGTCCGCGCTGCAGCGTGTAGGTCTTGCCGAGCACGAGGCCGCCCACCGGTTCGGACTCGAAGCGCAGCACGAGCCGGTCCTGCCCGTCGGCCAGCGCAATCGGTGCCCCGCCGGCGGGTTCGACGAGCCGCATCGGTGTCTTGTGCGTCGGCGCGGCCGCCGGGCCGATGACGCCGGTTTGCGCGACGTAGGTGCGGCCGCCTTCGGTGGTAAGCAGCGTCAGCGGCGTGAATGAGCGCTGCAGCGCCTTGCCAGTTTCCGTGGCGTGCTGCAGCAGGCGCGCGCCCACCAGCGCGCCGCCCTCGCTGTCGAAGGTCAGCTCGAACACGTCCGTGCGCACCGTGTGGCGCTCGCGCGGAATCGCGCTCGCGGGCGGGGTCGCCGTTGCGTCCGCCGCGTCAGCGGCCGCGCTGCCTGTGGGAACGGTCGGCGTCGGCACGGCGGGGTCTGCGGGGGCACCCGTCGCGGCGGCCGGCGCGGTGGCGGCCGGCTGGCTGCCGGGGAAGAAGGTCGCGGGCCTGCCGTTATAGATCTGCCAGCGGTCCCACAGCAGAATCATCGAAAAACCAAAGATCACCCACAGGATGGATCGGCGGATGTCGCTCATGTCGGGGGGGTGTCGCGTAGAAAGGAAAACAGGCGGGGACGGTGGTCCGGCACCGGATCGTGACCGCCCGCGCACCACGGGTGACAGCGCACGAGGCGCCGCAGCGTGAGATAGGTACCGGCCGCCGCGCCGTGGCGCTGCAGCGCCTCCAGCGCGTAGGCGGAGCACGTGGGGGTGTAGCGGCACGCCGACCCCACCCAGGGGCTCAGCAGCAGCCGGTAACCCTGCACCAGCGTCACGAGCAGCCGCTGCGGCGCGTGCGCGAGCGCGCGGCCAACGCGGTTGACCGCGGAGGTGACGGGGCGGCGGGTGGCGGCCGTCATGGCGTGGCCGGCTCGGGGGCCGGGGGCGGCGCGGGGGCGGGGGACAGCGGCGCCGCCGCCAACCGCTGGCGCAACCGGGGGCCGAGCAGCTGCTGCAGCTCCGCGCGCACGGCCCGGCGCAGCGCCACCGACGTGGCGCTGGGAAACTCGCTGGGCGCAAACGCGCGCTTGAGCCGCACGACCCAGGCGCCCGGGGGCAGCGGGTGCTCGCGCTCGACCGCGTAAATCTGGCGTTTGAGGGTGCTGCGCGTCACGGCGCGGCGTGCCCAGCGCTTGGGCAGCACCGCGCCCAGCCAGGCCCCCTCGCCCGGGAACAGCGGCGCGCCGCGCCGGCCCCGCCACGGCGCCGTGGCGACGCCGTGCAGCGCGAAATGCGCGGTGTGCGCCAGGGCGGGGCTGGACAGCACGGCCTGGAACTGCGCCCGCTGGCGCAGGCGTCGGGTCGGGTGAGCGGGCGTCGCACGCAGCGGGGTGGCAACGCTCGACCCGGACACCGGGCGATCCTCAGACGGCCAGACGCTTGCGGCCCTTGGCGCGGCGGGCGTTGATCACGGCACGGCCGCCGCGGGTCTTCATGCGGACCAGAAAACCGTGGGTGCGCGCACGACGGACTTTCGACGGTTGATAGGTGCGTTTCATGGCGTAAGCCTCGTTGTCGGTGTCAAGAAAACCCGCAATTATCGCAAAAAAGCCGGGCGGATGGCGCAACGACGCGCGGCCTGAGCGCGGGATCGCGTGGCCGTGGCCGTGTCAAGCGGGCCAACCCGCA